>DASSQF010000270.1:0-11270 GCA_035702685.1 Propionibacteriaceae bacterium | reverse complement strand
GACGCGGGGTGGGAGTGGCGGCCCAACCTCGAGGGTCTGCGGCGGGGAATCTCTCGGGTCGGCGGCTGGCCCGCGGTCGAGGGCACGTACGAGGGACCTGTCCTGTGGCTGGGTGGGGACCGTTCGGACTACGTGACGCGTGACCAGCTTCCTGCGATGCGGGCCCTGTTCCCGCGGGTGCGACTCGTCGTCGTCAAGGGCGCGGGCCACTGGGTCCACGCCGACCAGCCGGAGGTGGTCGCCGGGACGCTCCGGCAGTGGGCGTCCGCGACGAGCTGACGGTCAGCCGACGCTGACCGACAGGATCTTGGCCGGGTTGTTGGGCTTGCCGCCGCCCGCGCGGTTCGACCCGTCCTGGCCGTCGGCGGCGATCTTCGCGACGACCGCGATGCCCGCGGCGTCCATGTGCCCGAAGACCGTGTACTGCGGCGGCAGCTGCGTGTCCGCGTAGACGAGGAAGAACTGGGAGCCGTTCGTGTTGGGGCCCGCGTTCGCCATGGCGACGGTGCCCGCCGGGAACGTGTCGGTCGCGTACGTCTCGTCCCGGAACGTGTAGCCAGGGCCGCCGAGCCCCGTCCCGGACGGGTCGCCGCACTGGAGCAGGTACATGCCGGCGTTGACGAGACGGTGGCAGCTCGTCGTGTCGAAGTACCTCTGCTCCGCCAGCGACAGGAACGAGTTGATCGTGCAGGGCGTCTTGGACCTGTCCATCGTGATGGAGATCGGACCCTCGTTCGTCGTCATGACCGCGCCCACCGTCCCCGTCGCGGGCACGTTGGAGCCCGACGGCGGGTCCACGGGCTTGGCCGGCGTCGACGCCGCGACGTACGTGCAGTTCACGGTCCCCGGGGACGCCTGCGCGATGCTCGGCTTCGTCGTCCGTACGGTCGTGGCGGACGGCGCGGTCGTCGACGCGCACGAGGACAGGACGAGGACGCCGACGATCGCGGCGAGGGCTCTGCGGATCACCGGGCAAGCCTGCCACACGCGGCGTCGCCGTCCTTCGCGGACGCGGCGGCGTTGCTAGGCTCCCCCGCATGGTTCACCTGACGCGCATCTACACCCGTACGGGTGACCGGGGCACGACCCGCCTCGTCGACAACTCCTTGGTGCCGAAGACCGACCTGCGGGTCGAGGCGTACGGCACGGTCGACGAGCTGAACTCCACCATCGGCGTCGCGCTGGCGCTCGGAGAGCTCCCCCGCTCGATGGTCGACCTGCTGCGCCTCATCCAGAACGAGCTCTTCGACCTCGGGTCGGACCTCGCCACACCTCTGCGCCCCGACCCGGCGACGGAGCCGCTGCGCATCATCGCCTCCTCCGTGGAGCGGCTGGAGGGCTGGTGCGACGAGTACATGGGAGGGCTCGCCGAGCTCCGGTCCTTCGTGCTCCCGGGCGGTACGCCGGCGGCGGCGCACCTCCACGTGTGCCGCACGATCTGCCGTCGCGCCGAGCGCATCGCGTGGCGTGCGGCGGACGAGTTCGGCCTGGACACGCCGGACGGGATCAGCGGCCTCGCGGTGACGTACCTGAACCGGCTCTCGGACCTGCTGTTCATCCTCGCGCGGGCGGCCAACCGGAGCGACGGCGACGTCCTCTGGGTGCCGGGCGGCACTCGTCTGGTTCCCCCGGTCCGGCAGCCCGAGTAGGGCGCCGGCCTCGGGGACCGCCACCGGCGCGACGAGGGGCGTCAGCCGACCCGCGGCTCCACGCGACCGCGGCCGGGCGGTGCGCCCTCGAACCAGGACATGAGTCCGGTGAGCTCCTGGGCGCCGAGGGCTATCTCGACGGGACGCTCGTCCGGCAGCGCCCCGACGAGGCTGATGATGCGCTGGCCCTCGTACAGGGAGAGCGTCTCGCGAGCCGTCGGCGTCCGCTGGTCGACGATGGCGGTGTCGCTGCGGTGGAACCGCAGCCGCGGGCTGACGCTGAGCCCGAACACGCGGTGCCACTCGAGCCAGTCACCGGAGTACCGGGCCACCCCCAGCACCCAGCCGCGTCCGGTGACGGTCGTGGCGAGTCGGGCGGAGCAGTCGAACGTACCGCCCTGGCGACCCAGCCACCGTCGGCGCCCGAACACCCACAGCAGCCAGAGGAGCACCAGGACGAGGGCCACCAGCAGGCCTATTTCGGTGTCCCCCACCCAGGTCATGGCGAGACTGTACTAGGTCGTTCGCGGCGCTCCGTGCCGCCCCTGACGACGGACATCCACCGCCCGTGCCGAGGGGTGCGCCGCATGGATGGCCCGGACTCAGGCGACGAGGTGGACGGCCCGGATCTGGGCCCTCGCACGGAGGTAGTGGCGGTTGACCTCTTCGCTGTTGTCACCCGCGTCCATCGCCTTCTGCGCCTCGCGGAGCTCGTGCTCGGCCTCCTCGAGGGAGATCTCGTGCGCGAGCTGAGCGAACGGGGAGATCAGCGCGACCCGGGTCGGCGTCACCGACAGGAAGCCCCCGTCGACGACGACGACCTCCCGTCGGCCGTCCGGTGTCGTGACCTCAGCCGTGGACGGCACGAGCGGCGCGATGAGCGGCTCGTGGTGTGCGAGCAGGCCGATGTCCCCCTCGGTGGTCCGCGCGACGACCGAGATGGCCTCGCCCTCCCAGACGCGCCGGTCCGCGGCGACGATCTCCGTCCAGAACGCCTCCGCCATGGCTCAGGCGCCTTCCTTCTGGAGCTGGTCCCACTTCTTCATGACGTCCTCGAGGCCGCCGACGTTGAAGAAGGCCTGCTCCGCGATGTGGTCGACCTCGCCGTCGCAGATCATCTTGAAGCTCTCGATGGTCTCCGCGAGCGGCACGGTCGAGCCGGGCACCTGCGTGAACTTCTCCGCCATGTACGTGTTCTGGCTGAGGAACTGCTGGATGCGGCGCGCGCGGGAGACGGCGATCTTGTCCTCCTCGGACAGCTCGTCGACACCGAGGATCGCGATGATGTCCTGGAGCTCCTTGTTGCGCTGGAGGATCTGCTTGACGCGCACGGCCGTGTCGTAGTGGTCCTTGCCGATGTACTGCGGGTCGAGGATCCGAGACGTCGACGTGAGCGGGTCCACCGCCGGGTACAGACCGCGGGACGCGATCTCGCGCGACAGCTCGGTCGTCGCGTCGAGGTGCGCGAAGGTCGTGGCCGGCGCGGGGTCGGTGTAGTCGTCCGCGGGCACGTAGATGGCCTGCATGCTCGTGATCGAGTGGCCACGGGTCGACGTGATGCGCTCCTGGAGCTGGCCCATCTCGTCCGCGAGGTTCGGCTGGTAGCCCACCGCCGACGGCATGCGGCCCAGCAGCGTGGAGACCTCGGAGCCGGCCTGGGTGAAGCGGAAGATGTTGTCGATGAAGAGCAGCACGTCCTGCTTCTGCACGTCGCGGAAGTACTCGGCCATGGTCAGGGCCGACAGCGCGACCCGCAGACGGGTGCCCGGCGGCTCGTCCATCTGGCCGAAGACGAGGGCGGTGTCCTTCATGACCCCGGCCTCGATCATCTCGTGGATGAGGTCGTTGCCCTCACGGGTCCGCTCCCCCACGCCGGCGAACACCGAGGTGCCGCCGAAGTTGTGGGCGATGCGGTAGATCATCTCCTGGATGAGGACGGTCTTGCCGACGCCGGCGCCGCCGAACAGGCCGATCTTGCCGCCCTGCACGTACGGGGTGAGCAGGTCGAGCACCTTGATGCCGGTCTGCAGCATCTCGGTCTTGCTCTCGAGCTCGTCGAACTTCGGGGCGTTCCGGTGGATGGGCCAGCGCTCGGTGACGGTGAACGTCGACGCGTCCTCGCTGAGGCAGTCGCCGGTCACGTTCCAGACGCGGCCCTTCGTCACGTCGCCGACCGGCACGCTGATCGGTGCGCCGGTGTCGTACACGACGGCGCCGCGGCGCATGCCGTCGGTCGGCTTGAGGGCGATGGCCCGGACGATGTTGTCGCCCACGTGCAGGGCGACCTCGAGCGTCATCGACCGCTTGTCCCCGTTGACGTCGATCTCGATGGTGAGCGCGTTGTAGATGTCGGGCATCTCGTCGGGCGCGAACTCCACGTCCACGACGGGCCCGATGACGCGGGCGACCCGCCCGACGCCCTGCGTACCCGTCTCCGAAGAGCCGGCGGTCATGGTGGCGGTCATGGTTACTCCTCGTCGTTCGACTCGGCCAGCGCCGAGGCGCCGCCGACGATCTCGGTGATCTCTTGGGTGATCTGCGACTGCCGTGCCTGGTTGGCGTCGCGGATGAGCTTCTGGATGAGCTGCTCGGCGTTGTCAGTCGCCGACTTCATGGCCTTCTGCTTGCTCGCGAGCTCCGACGCCGCGGCCTGCATGAGGTAGAAGTGGATCCGGTTCCGGACGTACAGGGGCAGCAGCGCGTTGAGCACGGTCACGGGGTCGGGCTCGAACTCGTACAGCGGCAGCGGTCCCTCGGGCACAGGCTCGGGGTTCACCGCGTCACGGACGACCCGCAGGGGCAGGATGCGCCGCACGCGGGGCTCCTGCACGAGCATCGACTCCATGCGGGTGTAGACCGCATGGATCTCGTCGACGCCCCCCTCCTCGGTCGGCGTGAGGAACGCCTTGATGAGCGCGTCCGCGATCTCGTCCGAGTGGCGGTGGGTCGGCTTGTCCGAGAACCCGTGCCAGGACTGGGCGACCTCGCGGCCCCGGAACTGGTAGTAGCCGATGCCCTTGCGGCCCGTGATGTAGACGGCCACCTCCTTGCCCTCCTCGCGGAGGGTGGAGATGAGCCGGTCGCCGAGCTTGATCGCGTTCGTCGAGTACGCCCCCGCGAGGCCACGGTCGGCCGTGACGATGAGCACGGCCGCGCGCTTGGGGTTCTCCTCCTCGCGCGTCAGCGGGTGGTCGTACCCGGAGAACGACGCGACCGCGGCGACCGCCCGGTTGAGCTCCCGCGTGTACGGGAGGGACTCCTGGGCGGCCTGCTGCGCCTTGACGATCCGCGACGCGGCGATGAGCTCCATCGCCCGGGTGATCTTCTTGGTGGTCTGGACGGAGCGTCTCCGCTCCCTCAGCTCACGAAGGCTGGCCGGCATGGGTCACTGCGCCTTGCGGTTGGTGGCGATGATCTCCTCCTGGTGGATGTCGGACGCGGGGACCGGCACCTGAGGCTCGTTGTCGAGGAGGGGCTTGCCGTCGGAGGTGCGGAACTGCTCCTTGAAGGCCTCGATGGCCTTCTTCGCCGCAGCCTGGGTGTCCGCGTCGAACTTCAGGGTCTCCGCGATGGTCTTGAGGATCGGCGTCGTCGCCCTCAGGTTCTCGAGCATCTCCGTCTCGAAGCGCAGCACGTCCGCGACCGGCACGTCGTCGATGAGGCCGTTGAGGCCCGCCCACACGCTGACGACCTGGTCCTCCACCGGGTACGGGGAGTACTGCGGCTGCCGCAGGAGCTCGGTGAGGCGCGCGCCCCGCTCGAGCTGACGACGGCTCGTCGCGTCGAGGTCGGAGGCGAACATCGCGAACGCCTGCATGTCGCGGTACTGCGCCAGACCGATCTTCAGCGTGCCGGCGACGTCCTTCATCGCCTTGACCTGCGCGGCGCCGCCGACGCGGGAGACCGAGATGCCGACGTCGATGGCCGGACGCTGGTTCGCGTTGAAGAGGTCGGACTGGAGGAACAGCTGGCCGTCGGTGATCGAGATGACGTTGGTCGGGATGTACGCCGAGACGTCGTTCGCCTTGGTCTCGATGATCGGCAGGCCCGTCATCGAGCCGCCGCCCAGCTCGTCGGAGAGCTTGGCGCAGCGCTCCAGCAGGCGGCTGTGGAGGTAGAAGACGTCGCCGGGGTACGCCTCGCGGCCCGGCGGGCGACGCAGCAGGAGCGACATCGCGCGGTACGCCTCGGCCTGCTTCGTGAGGTCGTCGAACACGATGAGGACGTGCTTGCCCTGGTACATCCAGTGCTGGCCGATCGCCGAGCCGGTGTACGGGGCGATGTACTTGAAGCCGGCCGGGTCGGACGCAGGGCTGTGCACGATCGTCGTGTACTCGAGGGCGCCGGCCCGCTCGAGGGTGCCGCGCACCTCCGCGATCGTCGAGCCCTTCTGGCCGACCGCCACGTAGATGCAGCGCACCTGCTTCTTCGGGTCGCCGGAGTCCCAGTTGCGACGCTGGTTGATGATCGCGTCGAGCGCGATGGCGGTCTTCCCGGTCTTGCGGTCGCCGATGATGAGCTGGCGCTGACCACGGCCGATCGGGGTCATCGCGTCGATGGCCTTGATGCCGGTCTGCAGCGGCTCGTTGACGCTCTGGCGGTCCATGACACCCGCCGCCTGCAGCTCGAGGGTGCGCCGCTCGGTGAGGCCGGGGATCTCGCCCAGGCCGTCGATGGGGGCGCCCATCGCGTCGACGACGCGGCCGAGGTAGCCGTCGCCGACGGGTACGGACAGGATGTCGCCGGTCCGGCGGACGGTGGAGCCCTCCTCGATGCCCTCGGAGTTGCCGAGGACGACGACGCCGATCTCACGGACGTCGAGGTTGAGGGCGATGCCCCGGACGCCGTTGGAGAACTCGAGCAGCTCGTTCGCCATGGCGGAGGGAAGTCCCTCGACGCGGGCGATGCCGTCGCCGGAGGTGACGACGGTGCCGACCTCCTCGCGCGACGCCGCCGACGGGTTGAAGTCCGCGACGAACTGGTCCAGGGCCGCCCGGATCTCGTCGGGGTTGATCGTCAGTTCCGCCATGAGTGGCTGCCTTCCTTCGTTACGCGAGCTGGCGACGGGCGGCTTCGAGGCGCCCGGCCATGGATCCGTCGATGACTTCGTCGCCCATCTCGACCCGTACCCCACCGACGAGGCCGGGGTCGACGACGACCATGAGGGTGACCGGACGCTGGGCCTGCGCGCTGAGTGCGGCGCGCAGCTTCGCCTCGTGGTCGGCGGAGAGGGGGTGGGCCACGTACACGGTCGCGATGGAGCGCCGTCGCACCGCGGCCGAGATCTGCAGGTAGGTCTCCAGCGTGAGGTCGAACGTCCGGTCCCGTGCGACCACGGCCCGACGCGCAAGCACGAGGGTCTGCTCGGGCACCTTGCCCGAGAGCAGCCGCGTGACGAGCGTCTGACGACTCTCGAGCGGTGCGTTCCGATCCCCCAGCGTCGTGCGCAGCTCGTGGTCGGAGTCGACGATGCGGCCGAACCTGAACAGCGTGTCCTCCACGTCGTCGAGGATGCCCGTCTGCTCCGCCGTCAGCAGCACCGCTCGTACGCCCTGGCGCTCGATCGCGCTCACGAGAGCGAGGCCCGACCGCCAGCTCTGCCCGATGGCCGCCTCGATGACCGCGAGGACCGGACCGCTGACCTTGCCGTCGAACAGTCGTCGCGCCACCTGACGCCGGTCCTCCACGGGCAGCGCCGGCTCCGTGAGGGCCCGGCGCAGCTGAGGCGACGCATCGAAGGCGTCGGCCACGGCGAACAGCTCGTCGCCGATGCCCGCCGGCACGGTGCCCATACCCGACAGGACGGAGTCCACCGCACCCTGTCGAGCCTCTGCGTTCGCACTGAGAGCCATGCTGGTCACCTATGCCTGGGGCGCTGGCGTGTCGAGCTCGGCGATGAACCGGTCGATGGTGCGCTGCGAGCGGGCGTCGTCGGTGAGGGACTCCCCCACGATCTTCTCCGCCAGCTGGGTCGCGAGCGTGCCGACGTCACGACGCAGCTCGTTGCGCACGGTCGCGCGCTCGGCCTCGACCTGCGCGTGACCGGCCTGCACGATGCGTGCCGACTCCGCCGTCGCCGCCTGGCGCATCTCAGCCTGGACCTGAGCGCCCGCGTTCTTCGCGTCCTCGCGGATCCTGGACGCCTCGTCCTTGGCCGATGCGAGCTGCGCGCGGTACTGCTCGAGCGCGGCCTTCGCCTCGGCCTGCGCCGCCTCAGCGCGCTCGATACCGCCACGGATCGCGTCCGCACGACTGGCGTACATCGCCTCGAACGTCGGTACGACCCTCTTCCACACCACGAAAAGGATGACGAAGAAGAGGACGATGCCGACGATGAACTCGCTCGGATGATCCGGAAGCAGGGGCCCCAGGGGGCCTGTGCCTTCGAGGGGGGTCATCGGAGCGTCACTTCGTGAGCGCGCCGGTCAGCACGAACGCGAGGGCGATGCCGATGATGGCGAGGGCCTCGACGACCGCGAAGCCGATCCAGGCGGTGCTCAGCAGCGAGCCGCGTGCCTCGGGCTGACGGGCGGTGCCGTTGATGACCGCGGAGAAGATCAGTGCTACGCCGATGCCAGGGCCGATGGTCGCGAGACCGTAGCCGACCATGTTCAGCGAGCCAGAGATTTCCAGGAGGGTCATGACGGGTTCCTTTCGGAGTGGGCGTTGTCGATCAGGTGAGGTCTCAGTGCTCCTCGGCGATCGCCGACGAGACGTACTGGGCGGTGAGGACGGTGAAGATGTAGGCCTGGAGGACGGCCACCAGCAGCTCCAGGGCGAAGATGGCGAACGCGAGGATCATCGCGGCGCCGCCGGCGACCTTGTTGAGGATGGGCTCGGACACGAACATGAGGTACGTGCCGCCGAGGACGAACACGAGCACGACGAGGTGCCCGGCGAAGAGGTTGGCGAAGAGTCGGAGGCCGAGCGTGATGGGCCTCACGATGAAGTTCGACAGGATCTCGAGCGGGATGATGAGCGGCAGCAGCGCCACGGGGACGCCGGCCGGTACGGTCATGCGCTTGACGTAGCCGAAGAGCCCCCACTTCTTGATGCCCGCGCCGTTGTAGAGCAGCCACGTGAGCAGAGCGAGACCCCACGCGAAGCCGATCTTCGAGAACGTCGGGAACATGAAGAGGAAGGTCTGCCCGAAGAGGTTGTTGACGACCACGAAGCTGAAGATCGAGACGATGTAGGGCAGGTACGTCTTGTAGTCGTGGCCCAGGATGTCGCGGGCCACCGTGTTGCGGAGCATGTCGTAGAGGTACTCGCCCACGAACTGCTTCTTGCCGGGGACGACCTTCATGTCGTGGCTCACCCAGAGCCAGAACGCGATGACGAGTGCGGCGCCGATGACCGCCTGCAGGATGTGGTTCGTGACCCAGATGTCGGTCCAGGTGTAGTGGGCGGTGTCGCCGTGCAGCCAGGCATCGCTCGGCACCAGCGGTCGCGAGTCGAACGAGCCGACGCCGAACGTGGGGGGCTCGCTTCCCTCCAGCGGAAGGAATGGGGTGGCTAGTGGAGTCACCGTGTCCCTTTCGTCAGTCGTGGTGTCCGGAGGGCCGCTCGGGGATCCCGAACCGCTTGTAGATGATGAAGATGCCGAGCGCCAGGCCTCCGACGATTCCCAGCGGCAGGAAGAGGACCCTACCCAAAAGGTGGTCGGCCAGCCACCCGAGCCCTCCGTAGAGCAACGGACCCGCCAAGATGTAGCTCAGCGCAGCGTAGCCGTCGCCGGCTTCACCTCGTCGTTCGCTCATGGCACGGCGAGCCTAGCAGCCCTCGCGGGGTCGGTCATCCGCTACGAACCGCCCCGGTCGTACGTGGGAACCCGCAGCCTGCGGAAGGCGACGACGAGACCGACGAGCCATCCGAGCACCCCGGCGACGATGCCTGCGAACAGCCCTCGCGCGTCGAGCGCCGCCATGATCGCGGGCCACGAGAGGCTCGCCCACAGCAGCAGGCCGAGCAGGCTCACCCGCACCACGTACGACGCGATGCTGGCCGCACGGATCGTCCTGGGCGGCGCGTCGGCGTACTGCATCTGCACACCCTGGCCGATCGCGTAGTACGCGAGGGCGAGCGCGGCGCCGACGAGCGCGCTGAGCAGTCCGGTCACCCCCGCCAGGAGGGCGCCGACGACCGCGGCCACGACGAGGGCACCGTTCCAGCCGACCAGCCCTCCCACGAACAGACGGGTGGCCCGCAGCCGGTTCGCGGACGGCGTCACGGCGCGTCCGCGTTCCCGTGCGCCCGCGCTGCGGCCTCCGCACGCCGCCGTGGGCCCGCCGTGAGCACGACGGCGACGACGAGCAGGGCGACGACGACCGCGACGATCCACCAGTTGTTGTCCATGAAGCCGATGGCGATCGCCCCGAAGGACAACAGGGACGTCCACAGGTACATGAGGAGCACCGCGCGCGTCTGCGAGTGCCCCAGCTGGAGGAGGCGGTGGTGCAGGTGCTTCTTGTCCGGCCGGAACCACCAGGTGCCCGCGATGGTGCGCCGCACGTACGCGAGGACGAGGTCGAGAACGGGCAGCGCGAGCACGGCGAGCGGCAGGACGATCGGCAGGTACGCGGCGAGCAGGCCGCCTGTACCGGTGAGGGCGGCGGGGTCGAGCTGTCCGCTCAGGCTCACGGTCGAGGTCGCGAGCAGCACGCCGAGCAGCATGGCGCCCGCGTCGCCCATGAACATCCGGGCGGGGAAGAAGTTGTGCCCGAGGAAGCCGAGGCAGATTCCCGCCGCGACGACGGTGACGAGGCTCGCCGTGGTGGCGCGGACCAGGTCGTGCTCCACGGTGAGGATGTACGCGTACGCGGCGAACGCCAGGGAGCCGATCGCCACCACCCCCGCCGCGAGCCCGTCCAGCCCGTCGACGAAGTTGATCGCGTTGGCGCAGATGAAGATGACGACCACGGTCACCGCGATGCCCGTGCCCTGGTCGAGGGAGACGAGGCGCCCGGGGAGCGGGATCCACAGGACGGTGACCCCGCCGAGCACTGCCACGCCGGCCGCGAGCACCTGTCCCGCCGCCTTCGCGATGGCCGGGAGGTCGATGAGGTCGTCGACGACGCCGACGATGCTGATGACGGTCGCCGCACCGAGGATGGCGAGCGAGTCGCTGGTCACGGACGAGTGACGTCCCAGGAACGGGAGGTGGGAGGCGCAGAAGAACGCCACGAAGACGCCGATGAGCATCGCCACCCCGCCGAAGTACGGGACGGGGCGCGCGTGCACGTCACGGTCCCGCACCATCGCCACCGCGCCCAGCCGCAGCGCGAGGCTGCGGCACATGGGGGCGGAGAGGTACGTCGCCGCGAGGGCGATGAGCAGGACGAGGACGTACTCGCGCACCTAGCTGCTCGTCTCCTCGTGACGGTCGGTGGAGACCGGCGTCTCCACGTGGCCGGTGTGTTCCGATGCGGTCGCGGACTTCGCGCCTGTCGTCGTGCCGGGCTCCGTCTCGGTCGCCACGTCGCCGCTCGTACCCGGCATCGTCTCGGTCACTTCGGCAGCCGTCGTACCCGGCTCGCCTTCCACAGAGGCCGCCGGCTCGACGGCCTCGGCGTCAGCAGCGACGGTCTCAGCAGGGGTGCTCGCCTGGTCCGCCGCCGGCTC
>DASSQF010000269.1:0-9296 GCA_035702685.1 Propionibacteriaceae bacterium | reverse complement strand
ATGTGCCGGCCTTGAAAACGTTCGTGGACCCGTAGTTGCCTTGGCGCGAGATGAACACCGCGACGGTCTTGCTGGCCGAGCCGCCCAGGCAGACGGTGCCGAGGTTCAGGCTGTAGTTGCCGCCCGCGAGGCTCACGCCGTCGCCGGACAGATCTGTGTTGTCAGCATGCGCGGGCAAGGGCCCGGCTACCAGGATGATTGCGGTCGCCGCTGCGAGGGCAGGCAGGCGCCAGCGTCGTGATGTCATGATCCCCCCAAGTGCCCCGTCGCCAACCCCTTGGCGAACGGTTGCATCGATGGTGACACAGCGCCATCGAGTCTGTGAAGACTTTCGTACGATTCACTCGGCCATGGCCACCAGGATCTTCTCGCACACCGTTCGCCCTAGTCGCCGCACGATGTCGTGGGTCCGTGAGATGAGGGAATGCTTTCCCAGGGCTTCGAATCCGGATCGGCGGGTATCAGATGGAGGACGTCCGAAGGTGGATCAGCCGTTAGGCTGGGCAGGACTGCATCCCGAAAGCCTGCTTGGCGGACCGACAGGGACGGGCCACCGTCGGCGGTCTAGGGGTGGATGGAGATTCGATGCAGCGGCTGCGTCCGGGGTACGTGCTATCTGAGCGGTACAGGCTGGTCCGGCACGTGGCCTCCGGCGGCATGGGGCAGGTCTGGGAAGCCCTGGACGACAAGCTCCAGCGCCGCGTCGCGCTCAAGATCATGCACCCCAGCAACGCGGACGAGGTGGCACTCGCGGAACGGTTCCGCGACGAGGCCCGGTTCGCCGCCCAGCTCTCGCACCCGCACATCGTCACCGTCCACGACTACCTCGAGGACGAGGGCCTCGCGTACCTGGTCATGGAGTTCGTCGACGGACCCACGGTGGGGAGCATGCTGTCACGCGGCCCGCTGGACCCCGACGAGGTACGCGTCCTCATCACCCAGCTCGCGTCGGCGCTGACGGTCGCGCACGCCGCGGGGATCATCCACCGCGACATCAAGCCGGCGAACGTGCTGGTCACCGACGGCCGCGCTCAGCTCATGGACTTCGGTATCGCCCGCTCGATCGGGGGCGAGTCCCGTACCCTCACCGGCGAGGTCCTCGGCACCGCCCACTACCTCAGCCCCGAACAGGCCCTCGGCCGTACGGTCGGGCCGGCCACCGACATGTACAGCCTCGGCGTCCTCGCCCACGAGATGCTCACGGCGTCGAAGCCCTTCGACCGTGGCACGCCGATCGCGACGGCTCTGGCCCACGTTCAGGACCCGCCACCCCCGCTCCCGGAAGGGACCCCCACCGACCTGGCGACGGTCATCAACGCGTGCCTCTCCAAGGAGCCCGAGGACCGACCGACAGCAGCCCTGGTCTTCCACATGCTCACGCTCACCGAGGCGCCGATGCCCACGGAGCCGGTCGACCCCGACGCCACGATGGCCCAGCCGGCGATCCCTCGGCGCGCCCTGCTCGACTAGGCCCGCCGCTCGACCGAGCCCGCTGCGGATCAGGTACGGGCGCGGTGCGCTCGGCTGAACGAGTAGAAGCCGTACGCGGCGAACCCCAGAGCCACGAGGGCGACGAGCGCCTGGCCCCACGGCAGCGCGACCATGTCGTGCAGCGCCCCGTCGAGGCCTCGCGACGCATCGGGGTGATGGGTCACGCCGGCCACGACGATGCCGATGCCGACGGCGATGAAGGCCACGCCGCGCGCGATGTAGCCGACCTTGCCGGCGACCATGGTGAACCGGCTGGGGCTGCTCGCCAGGTCCCGCCGGAACCTCTCCGTCCAGCCCTTGATGATGTGGTAGACCCCCACGCCTGCAACGACGAGACCGGCCAGGACCACGAGCACAGGTCCGAGCGGCATCTTCATGAGCGTGGCGGTGAGGTCGCTCGCCTGCCTCTGGCCGTTGTTGCCCCGTCCCATGAGGAAGGACACCGCGGAGAAGGCGAGGGCCAGGTACACGATCGCCTTCGCCGCCGCCTTGAGACGGTCACGCGTCCTCGGCCCCCGAATGACCTCGCCGATCTGCCAGACGGCGAGAAGCCCGAACCCGACGACGATCGCGATGAGGACGACCAGCCCGACGGGAGTGCTCGCCGCGAGCCCCATGGCACCTGAGGGGTCGGCCTTCGCGCCCCTCCCCCCGAAGGCGATCTGCAGCGCCAGCACCGCGATGAGCAGGTGGAGCACGCCGTTGACCGCGTAGCCCGCACGAGCCCCCGCGGTGACGACGCGGCTGTCCGTCACATCCTCGGCCGCCCTCGACACCTTCGACACCTTCGCCCGCACGTTGCTACCGCCCGCTGTGGCACTCCCAGACCCCGCCATGAAAGCCCTCCCTCACAGATATCGAGCGATATATACCCCGTTCGCGTTCCCTTCCTCGCAGAGAAGGGGACCGCCGTCAAGCCTCCGGCGGCAGCAGCACTCCGAAACCGCGGACTGCCAGCCGGAGGAGCACCTGGTGGCCGGCCCCGAGGTCTGCGATCTTGGCCGCGCTCAGCACCTCGAGCTCGGCGAGCCGGGCCACGTACGTCTCCTCGCCCGTGACCCTGGCGCGCCACAGCGCCTCGGTGTTCACCCAGACCTTCTCCCGAGCCTCCTTGAGGAACCGCCGCGAGGCCAGGCGGTTCAGGGGGCGGAGCGCGCGGTCGAGCAGCGTGCGTACGGAGTGCGACGAGATCTCCACGTCCTCCGCGGCGACTCGGCTCGAGAGGATGCCGTCGATCCGCTCGTGGTCCCGCCGACGTCGGGCGAGTGTCCCGGGGTCCAGGAAGTCCGCGTCGGAGATCACGGCCAGAAGAGCCTGGGGAAGGTCGTAGTTGATGTGGGCGTTCACGCCGAGCAGCACGTTGAGGAGCGGCGGACGCGCGTCGGCGCCCGCGAAGGCCAGCCGCCAGGGCCGGGTCGGACGGCCGCCGGCGAGGTGCGCGTCGAGCGCCGCCAGGTACAGGTCGGCGAAGACGAGGTCCCAGCGCTCCACCCAACCGGGGTCCTCGAACGTACCGTCCGCGATGGCCGTGGCGACCGCCTCGGTGGTACGGAGGTAGGTCGCGAGGAAGTCGCCCGCCGCCTCCTCCCCCTTCGGCATCGACTCCAAGCGGCGGCGCATCGTCGCCAGCAGGTCGCCGACTGTCCGAGGTCCGCCTGTCGTCATGACACTCCTTGTCAGCGAGGGTCCGCGGTCCTATTGTCACGCCAGACCGGTCCGTCGTCTGCGGTCCGTCAGCCGAGCGAGGCCGGTCCACGAGGGACGGCACATGGCTACGGACCCGGCTTCCCGTGACGACCGCGTGCTGCGCACGACCAAGGCGCTGTCGGCCTTCATCGCACCGTTCCTCATCGTGGCCTTCGTCGTCCTGTACGGCTTCCCTGGCCGTACGGAGCAGCTGTGGGCGTGGACGATCCGTCCGACGATGACGCCGATGGTCCTCGCGTCCGCGTACCTCGGGGGCTTCTACTTCTTCGTCTGCGCCCTCTGGGCCAAGCGGTGGGCGACGCTCCGGCTGGGCCTGCTGTCCGTCCTCGTGTTCGCGACGCTCCTCGGCGTCGCGACGATCCTGCACTGGGACCGCTTCAACCACCGGCACGTCGCGTTCTGGCTCTGGGCCGGCCTCTACTTCACCGCACCCGTGCTCGTCGCGCTCGCGTACCTCACCAACCAGCGTCACGCCCGCCCTCCGGAACGCGACGAGCTCCGACTGGGTCGCGTCAGCCGCTGGGTCGTCGGGCTCACGGGCGTGGCGGCCCTCGCCACGGGACTCACGATGTTCCTGTCGCCCGCCCTGATGATCCCGCTCTGGCCCTGGGCGCTCACGCCGCTCACGTGCCGAGTGGTGGGAGCCATCTTCTGCCTGGGCCTCGCCGGCATCGGGGGGTTCGTCGACCCGCGCTGGGTCGCCCTCCGGCTCATGGTCAAGGTCGAGGCGCTCATGGTCGTGCTCATGCTCGGCGCCGCGTTCCGCGCCCGGGGACAGTTCCTGCCCGACCGTCCCCTGTCGTGGCTCATGCTCGGAGGCTTCGCCGTGATCCTTCTCGGGTCGGCATACCTCTGGTACGCGTACGAGATACGGCCGCGGCGAGGGCGAGGGGTGCGGTCCGCGTGAAGACCGGCACGTTCGCCGGTCCGGGAAGCGGGATGCGCAGCCGAGTCTCAGCCGTCGTCTACTACGCCGTCATGACGGTGCTGTTCCCGCTGACGCTCGTCGGGTACGTGCTCTGGATCGGCGGGGCGACGCTCAACGCGCGTCGTACCGGCGTCTCCATGACGGCACAGGCGCCGCTGGCCGTTCGCTGGACGATGCACATCCTCGGGCTGCGCGACGACCCCGCGGCGGCAGGGGTGTTCGTCATCGTGCCGGGGATCCCGCGATCGGCGCGCACGATCATCAGCATCCCCATGCTCCTGGCGTTCCGCGTCTCCCGGTACGTGCCGAGGACGTACCGCTACCCCTTCGAGGGCGACGTCCCGCGCCAGCTCGAGGCGGCCGCTCGGGTGACGTTCTTCGACGACGTCGTCGAGCGCTTCGTCCCCGCCATCGACCAGCTCGTCGTCCTGGGGGCCGGGTTCGACACCCGCCCGTACAGACCGCCCGCCGACGCGGACGTGGAGTCGTACGAGCTCGACCAGCCCACGACCCAGACCGTCAAGGTCGGCCTCCTGCGCCAGGCGGGCGTCGACCTGACTCACGTGCGGTTCGTCCCCGCCGACTTCCAGACCGACGACTGGCTCGCGGCCCTCGTCGGGGCCGGCTTCGACGTGCACCGGCCCGCGGTGTTCCTCTGGGAGGGCGTCACGCAGTACCTGACCAGGGACGCCGTCGAGGACACGCTCCGGAAGGTGTCCCGCTCTGCCTCCGGCAGCGTCATCGCGTTCGACTACTTCACGACGGAGGCGCTCACGTCCGCCGACCTGTACTGGCGGTTCGGGCGGTCCTCGGCGGCCGCCGCGGGCGAGCCGCTGGGATTCGGCGTCGACGCCGAGCCTCCCGTCCGGGAGCGCACCGCCGAGCTGCTCACCTCGTGCGGGCTGTCGCTGCTCGAGCAGCGGACGCTGGGGTCGGACACCGCCGCCGACCGAGCCTGGGGCGGGTTCGCCGTCGCGGTCGTGCCCTGACGACACGAGCCCTGCACGTCGGGTCACGAGGCGGGCGCGACACGCGCCATCCGGACTCGGCGTCCTGGGGGACTGTCCGCCGTTTCGGCGGCGCGTTACGGTCTGAGCGTTGGCACGTGGTGAGGGGAACACATGGCGCATCGGCGGATCTGGCGTACGCGACGGGCCAACCCCGTCCTCGACGACTCGTCCCGACTCAGGGACTTCTACGCCCATCCCGTCGGCCGGGACCTCATCGACAAGCTCCTGCACCAGCAGGGCCACAGCAACCGGTGGGTCGACAACCCTGTCGTCGGCCGACTGCGACTCCGTACGGTGAGCCTCCTGTCGCGGCTCTTCACCCGGCACGACCTCGTACCCACGCTGCTCAGACTGGCGAACGCCGAACCGGACGCGCCTGAGCCCGGGTCCGGGCCACCGACCCCCACGTGGTGGAAGCAGGCCGTCTTCTACCAGATCTTCCCCCGCAGCTTCGCCGACTCGAACGGGGACGGCATCGGCGACCTCGGCGGCCTGCTGGCCCACCTCGACTACCTCGCCGACCTCCACGTCGACTGTCTCTGGCTCACGCCCATCTACGACTCGCCGAACGAGGACGGCGGGTACGACGTCCGCGACTACCGCGCGATCATGACGGAGATGGGCACGCTCGAGCAGGTCGACGAGCTCATCGCCGCCTGTCACGCGCGCGGCATGCGCATCATCCTCGACCTCGTCGTCAACCACACCTCGGACCAGCACGAGTGGTTCCAGAAGGCGCTGGCCGACCCGGACGGGCCGTACGGGGGCTACTACTTCCTCCTGCCGCCCGACCCTGAGGATCCGCAGCGACCGCCGAACAACTGGCGGTCGGCCTTCTCGGGTCCCGCGTGGCGCTGGCTTCCCGAGATCCAGCGCTGGGTCCTCCACCTCTTCGCACCCAGCCAGCCGGACCTGAACTGGGAGAACCCCAGCGTCCGCGACGAGGTCATCGACCTGTGCCGCTGGTGGTTCGCGCGGGGCATCGACGGCTTCCGCATGGACGTCATCAACTTCATCTCCAAGACCCCGGGCCTACCCGACGGCCACGACCTCATCGGCGACATGGTCGAGGTGGCCGGCGTGGAGCACTACTTCTACGGGCCGCGCCTGCACGAGTTCCTCCGCGAGCTGCGGGACCGCGCGTTCGACCCGCCGGGCGCCGCGGAGCCGAAGCTCATGGTCGGGGAGACGCCGGGCGTCGGGGTGGAGACGGGACGGCTGCTCACCGGGGCCGACCGTGGCGAGCTGGACCTGATCTTCAGCTTCGACCACCTCGAGTCCGGGTCGCACAGCCGGTACGACGACTACCGGTACGACCTCGAGTTCTACAAGCGCTACCTCGTCGACTACCAGTCTCGGCTGGGCAGCAACGACTGGCTCACGCTGTTCTTCGAGAACCACGACAACCCGCGCATGATCAGCAAGATCAACCCCGACCCGACGCACCGGGTCGCCCTCGGGAAGCTGCTCGGGACGCTCCTGCTCACGATGCGGGGAACCCCGTTCCTGTATCAGGGGCAGGAGCTCGCGTCGGTGAACCAGCCGTTCGAGAGCCTGGACGAGATCCAGGACGTCGAGTCGCAGAACCGGTACCGGGTGCTCGTCGAGGACGGCATGTCCGAGGACGAGGCGTGGGCCCAGGTGCTGGCCAGCTCGCGAGACCACTCGCGCATCCCCATGCCCTGGGACGACAGTCCCGGCGCCGGGTTCACGACGGGGACGCCCTGGCTCGCAGGCCGGGAGGACCCGGGCTTCAGCGTGGCGGAGCAGGACAAGGACCCGCAGTCGCCGCTGAACCACTACCGACGGCTTCTCGCGCTGCGTCACGAGTCGGCAGCCCTGCGCCTGGGTGACGTCACGTTCGTCGACGTCGACCGCTCCGGCTACTTCGCCTGGTACCGGACGGACGGCGACGAGCGGTGGTTCGTCCAGGTCAACCTCACGGACGAGCCGCTCGAGATCCCGGGCCTCGACGGCGAGGCGGAGCTGGCGGTGGGGAGCCATCCGGTGCGGGACGGCGGGGCGCTCGCCCCGTACGAGTCGCGCGTGTACCGGTGCTCACCCGTGAGCGGCCGCACGTCCCCCGCGCCCGCCGATGCTCAGCGCGTCCCTGAGGACGGGTGACGGCACCGGCTCCGAGCGCCGCTCACGCGATCGCGTAGGCCGCGGCGAAGCCCTCCCTCACGGCGTCGTAGATCTTCCGGGGCTTCACCACGTCGCCCACGAGGGTGTGCCGGACGCCCGCGGCGTCCAGGTCGTGCGAGAGGGCGCACTCCGGCTCGTACCCCACGGCGATCACCACGGTGTCGCACGGACCGATCGTCGCCTTGTCCGTGACGACCTCGTGGTCGCGGATCTCGAGGACCTTCTGGCCGACCTCGAAGCGGGTCGGCGTCCTCCGGATGCGGGCCTCGAGGGGCGCCCGCAGCGTCGGGGCCAGGTCCTGCAGGATGTCCTCGGCCATCTCGATGATCGTGACGTTCTTGCCCTGGGCGACGAGCAGCTCGGCGGTCTCCACCCCCACCGACCCGCCACCCACGACGACGACGTCGTCTCCGACGGGCACGCGGTCGAGCAGGACCTCCTCGGCGGTCGTCACGGGGCCGCAGTCGATGCCGGCGATCGGCGGGACGACGGCCACCGACCCGGTGGCGACGATGACCTCGTCCGCCCCGAGACTCTCGAGGAAGCTCGCGTCCACCGGCTGCTCCGTGTACACCTCGACCCCGTTCGCCGCCAGCGACCTCGTCTCGTACGCGATGCACGCGGCGATCTCCGACTTGTACGGGGGCCGCACGCCGGCGATGACATGGCCGCCCAGCTCCGCGGTCGCCTCGTACAGGCGGACGTGGTGCCCCCGCTCGGCCGCGGTGTTCGCGGCCTGCATCCCGGCGAGCCCGCCGCCGACGACGACGACATCGCGCGGCGTCTCGGCGCGAACGGACAGGTCGTACTCGGTCTCGTGCCCTGTCAGCGGGTTGTAGATGCACGAGACGGACCGGCCGCTCATGAGCTCGCCCAGGCAGTGGTTGCACGTGAGGCAGGTACGGATGAGGTCGCCCTGGCCCCCGGCCGCCTTCGCGTAGAACGCCTCGTCGCACAGGAGCGCGCGCCCGGTGGCGACGAGGTCCGCCGCGCCGGAGGCGATGATCTCGTCGGCCTGCTCGGGAGTCTTGATCCGGTTCGCCACAGCGACCGGAACGGCGCCGCCGATGGCACGCTTGATGGTGGCCGCAGCGTCCACGAACAGCCCGAGCGGCTCCTCGGGGCCGGCGGCCGTCTTGCCCGACTCGTACGTGCCGCCCGACACGTTGATCGCGTCGATGCCGTGGTCGACCAGCTGGACGCAGAATGCCGCACTGTCCTCCACGGTGAGGCCGTCGGGAAGGTACTCGTCGGCGGAGATCCGGTAGAGGAGCGGCATCTCGGGGCCGAGCTCAGCACGCAGCCCGTCCACGATCTCGAGCGGGAAGCGTGCGCGTCCGGCCTTGTCGCGGCCGTACTCGTCGTCACGGTGGTTCGTGTGAGGGGACAGGAACTCGTTGACGAGGTAGCCGTGCGCCCCGTGGACTTCGATGGCGTCGAAGCCCGCCTCCTGGGCGCGCACGCCGGCCTGTACGAAGGCGACGACCAGCTCGCCGATCTCCTCGACCGTCAGCTCGTGCGGCATGGCCTGGACGACGGGGCACGGGATCGGCGAGGGGGCCACGACCGTCCCGCCGTTCACAGCGATGCTCGCCTGGCGGCCTCCGTGGTACAGCTGGACCCCGATCTTCCCGCCGGCGTCGTGCACGGCCGACGTGAGCCGATGAAGCCCGGGCAGCAGGGCGTCGTCGTCGATCCCCAGCTGGTGCGGGAAGCCCTTCCCGGTCCGGTGGACGTAGGCGGCCTCGGTGAGGATGAGCGCGACGCCCCCGCGGGCGCGCGCGACGTGGTAGGCGATGAAGGGGTCCGTCACCGAGCCGTCCGGCCCGCACAGGTTCGTCACCATCGCCGGCATGATGCCGCGGTGGGCCAGGTCGAGACTGCCGATCCGCAGCGGGGAGAAGAGGTGGTCAAGGGCCATGGAAGCCTCCTGGACAGTGCTCCGGCGACAGTGCCGTCACGTCCACGCTAACCCTGGGCCTCGGCTGCCGCTGGCGGTTCGCGGGGGCTCGTAC
>DASSQF010000268.1:0-7093 GCA_035702685.1 Propionibacteriaceae bacterium | reverse complement strand
CGCTGCGGCACTGGAACGTGGGTCCGGGGTCGCGCGTGGCCGTCATCGGGCTCGGCGGCCTGGGCCACATGGCCGTCAAGCTCGCGCACGCGATGGGCGCGGAGGTGACCGTGCTGTCGCAGTCGCTGCGGAAGAAGGAGGACGGCCTGCGCCTGGGTGCCGACCACTACTACGCGACGAGCGACCCGGCGACGTTCACGGACCTCGCACGGAGCTTCGACCTCATCGTCAACACGGTCAGCGCTCCCGTCGACCTCGACGCGTACCTGCGGCTCCTCGCGCTCAACGGGACGATGGTGAACGTCGGCGCGCCGCCGGAGGCGCTGCCGGTCCACGTCTTCACGCTCTTCAGCAGCCGCGCGTCGTTCGCCGGCTCGAGCATCGGCGGGATCCGCGAGACCCAGGAGATGCTCGACTTCTGCGCCGAGCACGGCATCGCGAGCGACGTCGAGGTGATCTCGGCAGACCAGGTCAACGAGGCGTACGAGCGCGTGCTGGCGTCGGATGTCAGGTACCGGTTCGTCATCGACATCGACACGTTGGGCTGACGCCGCGCCGGCAGCAAGGCGCCTGAAGCAGGTGGAGGCCGCGTCCCGGATTGGTGGGACGCGGCCTCCACTGCTGTCGGGCTCAATGCCCGGGGGCGTGCTCAGCGCGCAGGTCCCCGAGCGGGTCGGAGCGGGCCGTGGGCGCCCGAACCCTGGAAGGGCGTAGGCGTCCCAACCGCAAAGGCCTGGACTGAGGGAGCTGAACCGCCCGGCGACCGCCTGAACCCGAAGACTGTGGATATGACCGGCCCCGCAGGGCCCCGCGACCGCTCGAACCCGAAATGTGTTGCTCTGAAGGCCTGGAATCCCTTCCAGAACAACACTTTTCGGGTTCAGGCGACCCGTCGGCGTGGCAACCGCTCGGATATCAACACATTCCGGGTTCTGGCACTCGTCAGCTGTGTCCCGGGAAGTCGAAGCTCGCGGACATGCTCCGCTGCTCCTGGTGGGGCCAGCGTGAGGTGATGGCCTTCGCTCGGGTGTAGAAGCGGACCGCCTCGGGACCGTGGGCGTGGTGGTCACCGAACAGCGAGCTCTTCCAGCCACCGAACGAGTAGTAGCCGACCGGTACGGGGATCGGCACGTTCACGCCGATCATGCCGACGTGCACGGTCTCGGTGAACACCCGCGCCGCTTCGCCGCTTGCCGTGAAGATCGCGGTGCCGTTCCCGTACGGGCCGGAGTTGATGAGCGCGACGGCGTCCTCGAGGGTGTCGACCTCCATGACGACGAGCAGCGGGCCGAAGACCTCGTCGCAGTACGCCCTCATGGTCGGTGCGACGCCGCGGAGCACGGTCGGGCCGACGAAGAAGCCCTCCTCGTGACCGTCGACGACGAGGTCGCGGCCATCCACGACGGCCTCCGCGCCACCGGCCACGGCCTCGTCGACGAAGTCGAGCACCCGCTGCCGCGAGGCGGCCGTGATGACGGGGCCCATGGTCGTCGCCGCCTCGTCGCCGGGCCCGACGACGATCGCGCGGGCCTCCTTCGCGAGCTCGGCGACGAGGGCGTCACCGGCGCCCGCCACCGCCACGGCGACCGGTACGGCCATGCAGCGCTCGCCGGCCGAGCCGAACGCACCGGCAGCGATCTGCGACGCGGCGAACGGCATGTCCGCGTCGGGCATGACGACGGCGTGGTTGTTCGCGCCGCCCAGAGCCTGAACGCGCTTCCCGGCGGCGATCGCCGTCTGCTGCACGTACCGCGCGATGGGCGTCGAGCCCACGAACGAGACCGCGGCGACGAGCGGGTGGGTGAGCAGGGCGTCCACCGCGTCCTTGCCGCCGTGGACGACCTGGAAGACGCCGTCCGGCAGGCCTGCCCGCTTGTACAGCTCGGCGATGAGGTTCGACGCCGACGGGTCCCGCTCGCTCGGCTTGAGGACGAACGCGTTCCCCGTGGCGATGGCGATCGGGTGCATCCACATCGGGACCATCGCGGGGAAGTTGAACGGCGTGATGCCGGCCACGACGCCCACCGGCTGGCGGATGCTGTACACGTCGACACCGCTCGACACGTTCGAGGAGTAGTCGCCCTTCAGGTGAGCCGCGATGTTGCAGGCGAACTCGACGGACTCGCGGCCGCGGGCGATCTCGCCGGCCGCGTCCGCGACGGTCTTCCCGTGCTCCCGGCTGATGATGCGGGCCAGCTCGTCGGTGTTCTCCACGAGCAGCTGCCGGAACGCGTACATCACCTCCATGCGCTTCGCCAGGCTCACCGCGCCCCACGCACGCTGCGCCTCGGCCGCCCGCCGCACGGCGACGTCGACGACAGCGGCGTCGGCCATGGCCACCTCGCCGATCTGTCGGCCCGTCGAGGGGTCGAGGATGGGCTGGGTGGGGCCGTCGGTCGTCACCTCGACGCCGTCGATCCAGTGGGACAGGGTCATGTGCGAGCTCCTTGCATCAGGGTGACGACACGGCCGACTGCGCCGGCCACGTCGTCGTCGTCGGGGTACAGCAGGGACCGGCCGATGACCAGCCCACGTACGTTCGGCTGGGCCAGTGAGTCGGCCCAGCGCGTCTCGTTGCCGGCGTCGACCTCGCCGCCCAGGACGAGCAGGGGGAGCGTCGTCGCCGCAGCCACCGCCGCCATGTCGTCGGTCGCGGGGATCTTGAGCCACGTGTACGCGCTCGTCGACCCGAGACCCGACGCGATGTGCACCGACCGGACGACGGCCTCCGTCGAGAGGTCGTTGCGCAGGACGCCGTCGCGCCGCCGGCTGAGGAACGGCTCCACCATCGTGATCCGCTGCTGGGCCGCGAGGGCGGTCACGGTCGCGCCGCAGGCCTCGAGGGTACGGACGGTGGCGGGGTCGTCCGGGTCGATGCGCAGGAGAACCTTGCCGCCGTCGAGGTCGGCCGCGGCGATGCCGTCGGGGGTGTACCCGGTGAGCCTGTCGTCGAGCTCGAACGCCGAGGCCGCGATGCCGCCCCGGTTCATGGAACCGAACACGTACCGGCCGTCGAGCGCGCCGAGCACGGCGAGGTCCTCGACGACGTCGGCGGTGCCGAGGAAACCGTGGACGCCCGGCTGGCCGAGCGCGACGGTGAGCCGGAGCAGCATGTCGGCGCGGTCGGCCATCGCGGTGGCCCGCCCGCCGGCACGGAGGACGCCGCGCGCTGTGTGGTCCGCAGCGACGATGAGCAGGGGGCCGGTCGTGCGGTCCGGCCGGCGCCGGCCCCGTACGGCCTCGAGGAAGCGTTCGGGCGCCGTCCAGCGCAGCTCGTTGAGGTCGGCGATGCCGGTCACTGCTCCTCCGTCCAGCGGGGACCGCCGAGGACGTCCGTGTGGCCGGCCTCCAGGACGCGGTCGATGTCGTGGGGGGTCGGCATGGCCGTCGAGCACTCGAGACGGGAGGCGACGATGGCACCCGCGGCGCTTGCCCGCCGCACGGTCGTCTCCAGGCCCCGGCCCCGCAGCAGGCCCTCGATGAGCGAGCCGCCGAAGGCGTCGCCGGCCCCGAGCCCGTTGTACGGGGTGGTCGGCGTGGGCGGCACGACGATGCGCTGGTCCGCGGTCTTGGCCAGGGTCCCGTCGGGCCCCTGCTTGACGATCGCGATCTGCACACCGCGCTCCAGCAGGGCGTCGGCCGCACGGTCGGGGTCCGTCTCGCCGACGGCCACCTCGCACTCGGCCCGGTTGCCGACGGCGACCGTCGAGCGGGCGAGGCACCAGTCGTACCGATGCCGCGCCTCGTCCTTGGAGCCCCAGAACATGGGGCGCCAGTCGAGGTCGAAGATCGTGTGCGGCCGGCGGCCCCTGTGGTCGAGCGCGACGAGGTGGGCCGACCAGCTCGGCTCCTGGCACAGCCCGGTACCGGTGAACCAGAAGACCGCGGCGTCGCGGATCGCGGCCGCGGGCATGTCGTCCGGGCTGAGCTGCAGGTCGGGGGCGCTCGGCCGCCGGTAGAAGTACAGGGGGAAGTTGTCGGGCGGGAAGATCTCGCAGAACGTGATCGGCGTGAGGTACGCGTCCGACGTGATGACGTACCGGTCGTCGACGCCCAGGCGCTTCATCTCCATGCGGGCCCAGCGGCCGAAGGGGTCGTCCCCGACGCCCGTGATGGTGGCGACGCCCTCGATGCCGAGCTGTGCCGCGGCGACGGCGATGTTCGTCGAGCTGCCGCCGAGGAACTTGCCGAAGCTGGTGACGTGCTCCAGGCCCACGCCGACCTGCAGGGGGTAGAGGTCCACACCGCAGCGGCCCATGGTGATCACGGGAGGCGTGAGCGGGGCGGAGGGGGACACGTGGGGATCATATGTCAGGACATTTGACACGTCCAGTCCTTCATCGCGAGCGGGGGACGGGGTGGGGCAACGCATGATGGATGCACCCGGCCGAGGGGCATCGGAGCGGACATGTCATAGACTGCCGCTTTCGCCAGGCATGGCGACGAAATGTCTGCACATGCTGCACACCCGGAGGAGTCCGGGCAGGAGGTCGTCGTGGAGATTGACATCGTGGTCGACCGTACGTCAGAGGTCCCGCTCCACCAGCAGATCTCGGACGCGCTGCGCGCGGCCATCGCGTCCGGCGAGCTCCGCCCGGGGTCGCGGGTCGAGAACGAGATCGACATGGCGTCTCGTCTCGGGCTGTCCCGGCCGACTGTTCGGCGCGCCATGGAGGACCTCGTCCACTCGGGCCTCGTCACCCGCCGCCGGGGGAGCGGTACGGTCGTCGCGCCCAGCCAGGTACGGCGCCAGCTGAGGCTGACCTCGCTCTTCGACGACCTCGAGGCGGAGGGCCGTCGCCCGACCACGTCCGTGCTGGAGTTCTCCATCGCCGTCGGCTCACCCGAGACGACCGAGATCCTCGGGCTCGAGCCGAAGGCCGGCGTGCTGACGATCCGACGACTGCGCTACGCCGGCGGCGAGCCTCTGGCGATCATGACCAACGAGCTTCCCGCCGACATCGCCCCGGACTACTCGGCGCTGGGCGCGGCCGGTCTGTACGCGAGCCTGCGTGAGAAGGGCATCACGATCGCCGGCGCGACCCAGCGCATCGGCGCGCGGGTCGCCACCCACGCCGAGGCCCAGCTCCTCGGGGAGAAGGCCGGGGCGCCGCTTCTCACGCTCGAACGCGTGGCGTACAGCGACTCGGGCCGCATCGTGGAGCACGGCAACCACGTGTACCGCGCCAGCCTGTACTCGTTCGACATGTCCATCCGTCAGTAGGCGCCCAAGCGGGTCAGCCTCCCTGCCGGCCGATTCCCCTTCGGCGCCCGTTTGCGCAGGCTTCCCTTGTCCCCGTGATGAACAGGCATCGGGGGTAGGCCGTCTGGCGCGCCACGCTGAGGACGCCCTTCGGCTTGACTCCGCTTGAACACAGGTTCAAGATGTTGAACGTGAGTTCAAACGACGACAGGACCACGGCAGCCCGGATCCGGGACGCGGCCATCTCGTACGTCGGCGCGCACGGCTGGGAGCGGGCGACGAGCCGGCAGATCGCCGCCGAGGCGGGAGTGCCGGTGGGGCTCGTGAACTACCACTTCGGCTCGAAGGACGGGCTGCGCCAGGCCTGCGACGACTGGGTCGTCGCGGTCATCGCCGAGGACAAGAGCCTCGTGCTGAGCGCCGGCCCGATCCCGCAGCTCAACAGCTATCTCGACGACCATCCCGAGCTCCGCCCGGTCATGGCGTACCTGTCGATGTCCACGCGCGCCGGCGGTCCCGTGGCGGAGCGGTTCTTCGACCGCATCGTCGAGGTCACGGTCGAGCTCATGACCCAGGCGGCCGACGCGGGCGTGTTCCGCCGGTACGAGGACCTGCCCGCGATCGCGACCGTGTTCGTCGCGTACGGGCTCGGCGTCTCCATGTTCGGATCCGCGATCGCCCGCCACCTCGGCGGCACGGACCTGCTCGACACCGCCACGTACCGCCGCTACGTCGCGGCGAACCTCGAGATCTTCAGCCACCCACTCATCCTCGACGAGCACCTCGGTGACGCGCTCGGGGACGACGACCTGCCCCCGACGAGCGCCGGGGGCGACACCCGCGAGGAGAAGGCATGACCACCAACGCGATAGAGATCTCAGGTCTCGTCAAGCGCTTCGGCTCCACCGTCGCGCTCGACCACCTGACCATGACCGTGCCGACAGGCCAGATCCACGGCTTCCTCGGCCCGAACGGCGCCGGCAAGTCCACGACGATCCGGGTGCTGCTCGGGCTGCTGCGGAGCGACGCCGGTACAGCGCGACTGCTCGGCGGCGACCCGTGGCACGACGCCGCCGGCCTCCACCGCCGGCTCGCGTACGTGCCTGGCGACGTGAACCTCTGGCCCAACCTCACGGGCGGCGAGGCGATCGACGTCATCGGCCGGGCCCGAGGCGGACTCGACAAGGCCAAGCGCGCGACGCTCATCGAGCGGTTCGACCTGGATCCCACGAAGAAGGGACGCGCCTACTCGAAGGGCAACCGGCAGAAGGTGGCCCTCATCGCGGCGCTCGCCTCCGACGTCGACCTCCTGCTCCTCGACGAGCCGACCTCCGGTCTCGACCCGCTCATGGAGAAGGTGTTCAGCGACGTCATCCTCTCGGAGCGCCGCGAGAACACGACGGTCCTGCTCTCGAGCCACATCCTGTCCGAGGTCGAGCAGCTCTGCGACCACGTGAGCATCATCCGCGAGGGCCGGATCGTGGAGAGCGGCACCCTCGACCAGCTCCGTCACCTGCACCGGACGCGGCTGGCCGCCACGATCGGTGACCCGAGCGTCCTGAGGTCCCTGCCCGGCGTGTACGGGCTCGTCACCGACAACGGCCGGACGACGTTCGAGGCCGAGGAGGATGCCATGCCGTCCGTGCTCGCGGCCTTGGCACATACAGGCGCGACCGGCGTCACCGCGACGCCACCCTCGCTCGAGGAGCTGTTCCTGTCGCACTACGACAGCCGGACCCCCGAGAAGGCGCTGGCATGACCGGCTTCGGCGCGGCGTTCCGGCTCGCGTTCCGGCGCAGCCGCATGTTCTACCTGTGGTGGGTCATCGCCCTATCGGTGACGCTGCCGCTCACCGTGACGAAGTACCACGACCTCGTCCCCGACGGCGAG
>DASSQF010000267.1:0-3684 GCA_035702685.1 Propionibacteriaceae bacterium | reverse complement strand
GCCGGCTGGTCGCGACCACATTAGTGGTGGATCCGCACAAATGCGATGGACGTCGTGGCCGATGCGGCGTGGCGTCAACCGGCCCTCGGGGTTCGTCGCGGGTGCCGGATGTCGTGCCGGCTCCCGGGTGCTGGGAAGGGGGCTACTCCCCTCGTCCCTGCATTCAGTGGCACATAGCTGCACGCTGACGGCTCTACGCGACGGTGTGCACGTATGTGCCACCGAATGCACGTGACGGGGTCAGGGGTCGACGCCGGCTGCTTCAGCCCGTACGTTCGCTGGCCGCGAGCTGGCCGCAGGCGCCGTCGATCTCGCGGCCGCGGGTGTCCCGTACCGTCACCGGCACGCCGTGGTCGGCCAGGCGCCGTACGAACTCGGCCTCGTCCTCGGGCCGCGACGCCGTCCACTTGGATCCGGGCGTGGGGTTCAGGGGGATGAGGTTGACGTGCACCCATCCCCAGTCGCCGCGGGACTGCAGCACCTTGGCGAGCCGGTCGGCTCGCCAGGCCTGGTCGTTGACGTCCTTGATGAGGGCGTACTCGATGGAGACGCGCCGCTTCGTGCGGTCGGCGTATCGCCACGCGGCGTCGACGACCTCGTCGACCTTGTGGCGGGTGTTGATGGGGACGAGCGTGTCCCGCAGCTCGTCGTCGGGGGCGTGCAGCGACACGGCGAGCGTCACGGGGATGCCGGAGTCCGCGAGCTGCTCGATCCGCGGCACGAGACCGACGGTCGACACCGTCACCCCGCGGGCCGAGATGCCGAGGCCATCGGGTTCCGGCGAGGTGATGGCCCGTACAGCCCTCATGACCGCGTTGAAGTTGGCCAGCGGCTCCCCCATGCCCATGAAGACGACGTTGTTGAGCCGGCCGGGCCCACCGGGAAGGTCACCGGCGGCGAGCGTGGCGGCGGCGGCACGTACCTGGTCCACGATCTCCGCGGTGCTGAGGTTCCGCTGGAGGCCGCCCTGCCCGGTCGCGCAGAAGGGGCAGGCCATGCCGCAGCCGGCCTGCGAGGAGACGCACAGCGTCGACCTCACGCCGTGCGAGCCGGGGGTGCCGTCGCGCCGGAGGCCGTACCGCATGAGCACGGACTCGACGAGCGTCCCGTCGTGGAGCCGCCACAGCGTCTTCACCGTCGCGCCGCCGTCGCAGGAGACGTCCCGGACGTACGTGAGCAGGGGCGGGAACAGAGCCTCTCGGATGCCCTCGCGGTGGGCGGCGGGCAGGTCGGTCCACGCGAGCGGGTCGACGCTGAGGCCGCCGTAGTAATGGCTGGAGAGCTGCTTCGCGCGGAACGCCGGCATGCCCAGCTCCTCGACCGCGCTCGCCCGCTCGTCGGGAGCGAGGTCGGCGAAATGGCGTGGCGGCTTCCCGCGACGGGGCGCGGCGAACGTGAGTGACAGGGGGGGACGATCAGGCATGCGGCACCAGGACGTGGAGGAGGAGCCACCCGACCGGGGCGGCGTAGACGATCGAGTCTATGCGGTCGAGGAACCCCCCATGCCCTGGCAGGAAGCTGCTCATGTCCTTGATCCCGAGGTCGCGCTTCACCATCGACTCGACGAGGTCCCCCACGGTGCCGACCACGACCATCGCCACGCCGAACAGCAGCCCGGCCCACAGCGGCCCTCCGAGGAGGACGTCGACCGTCACCCAGCCCACGACCAGAGCCAGCAGGACGGAGCCGCCCACGCCCTCCCACGTCTTCTTCGGCGAGATGACCGGGGCGAGCTTGTGCTTGCCGATCGTCACCCCCGCGACGTAGCCGCCCACGTCGCTCGCCACGACGCAGAGGATCATCGCGGCGATCCGCAAGGCGCCGTGCCGCTCCCCCACGGCGAGCGGGAGGAAGGCTCCCAGCAGCGTCACGTACGCGATCGCGAAGAGGCTGGCCGAGGCGTCCTTCACGTAGTCGACCGGGCCCTTGCGGAGCCGCCAGCCGAGGGCGACCGCTGAGGTCAGCGCCATGGGCGTCACCACGAGGAACAGGGCGTCCTCGGCGCCGCGGCCGGCAGCCAGGTACGCGCCGACTGCCGTCACCGCCCCACCCAGGGCGACGGGGACGATCGATGACCGCCCCCGGCCCGCCATCTCCAGCGCGCGGTGCAGCTCGATCGACGAGAAGACGATGCAGACCACGACGAGGACGACGAAGCCCGGCACGAAGTACAGCAGGGACAGGACGAGCCAGGCGATGAGCAGCAGGCCCACGCCGATGGCCGCCGGGAGGTTCCTGCCGGCTCTGGCGTTGACCCGGTCAACCGCCTCCCTGGCGTCGTCCAGGGGGGAGAAGTGCTCGCCGCTCGTCTGCTCCACCTGGTTCAGAGCTCGAGGAGCTCCGCCTCCTTGTGCTTGAGCAGCTCGTCGACCGAGTCCGTGTGCTTCTTGGTCACCTGGTCGAGCTGCTTCTCCGCACGGGCGGCCTCGTCCTCGGACACCTCGTGGTCCTTGACCTTCTTGTGGATGGAGTCGAGCGCGTGGCGGCGCGTGTTGCGTACGGCCACGCGACCCTCCTCGGCCTTCGCCTTCGCCAGCTTCGTGTACTCACGGCGCCGCTCCTCCGTGAGGACGGGGAGCACGACGCGGATGGTGTGACCGTCGTTCGAGGGGTTGACGCCGAGGTCCGAGTCTCGGATCGCACGCTCGGCCGCGGCCATGGCGCCCCGGTCGTACGGCGTGATGAGGATCGTGCGAGCCTCCGGCACCTGGAACGAGGCCAGCTGCTGCAGGGGCGTCGGGGTGCCGTAGTAGTCGACCATGATCTTGCTGAACATGGCCGGGTGGGCGCGGCCGGTACGGATCGCGGCGAACTCCTCACGCGCGAACTCGACGGCGCTGTCCATCTTGTGGTCGGCCTCGCGGACGATGTCGGCGGTCACTTCGGTTCCCTTCGGATCGTATTCTCGAACGGTACTGCAGCTCAGGCGTGGACGACGGTGCCGATGGGCTCCCCCGCCACCGCCCTCGCGATGTTGCCCGGCTCGTCGAGGTTGAACACGAGCATCGGGAGGTTGTTGTCCCGGCACAGGCTGATCGCGGTCGCGTCGGCGACCTTGAGGTCCTTGGCCAGGTACTCGTCGTAGGTGAGGTCCGTGTAGCGCTTCGCGTGGGGGTTGGTGCGCGGATCGTCGTCGTACACGCCGTCGACCCCCTGCTTCGCCATGAGGATGACCTCGCAGTCGACCTCGAGCGCCCGCTGCGCCGCGACCGTGTCGGTGGAGAAGAAGGGCATCCCGGACCCGGCGCCGAAGATGACGACCCGGCCCTTCTCCATGTGGCGCTCCGCGCGGCGTGGGATGTACGGCTCGGCGACCTGCCCCATGGCGATCGCGGTCTGGACGCGCGTCTCCACCCCGGCCTTCTCGCAGAAGTCCTGCAGCGCCAGACAGTTCATCACGGTGCCCAGCATGCCCATGTAGTCCGCACGGGCTCGTTCCATGCCCCGCTGCTGGAGCTCGACGCCGCGGAAGAAGTTGCCGCCGCCGACGACGATGGCGACCTGGGTGCCCTTGCGCACGACCTCGGCGATCTGTGCGGCGATCGCGCTGACGATGTCGGGGTCGACACCCAGCCGGCCGCCCCCGAACGCCTCGCCCGAGAGCTTGAGCAGGACCCTTCTGTACGGCATGCGCGCACCCCTCACGTCGCGGCCCATGCCGCTCTGGTCATGGACGTGGGGGGG
>DASSQF010000266.1:0-3751 GCA_035702685.1 Propionibacteriaceae bacterium | reverse complement strand
AGTGGTGCGGCCGCCTCGGCGATGACGTCCGAGTGCGCACCGCAGCCATGCTCGATGCTCACCACGAAGCCGTCGGACGGCGACTTCTCGTTCGCGCAGGCGCCGAAGGCGACGCCCAGCGCGCCGCGGAGCCGCACGAAGAAGGCGCAGCTGCTGCAGGGGGCCGGGGCGAGCCGCGAGGACGGGGAGTCGGGGCCGTGGTCGCCCTCGTTCCAGCGCTCGGCCGCGCTCGTGCGCCCGACGTCGCTGAGGAGGCGCTCGCGCCCGAGGCCGAGCTCGTGGACCACCGCGCGTGTCGCCACCGAGTCCTCGTCGGTCTCCGTACCGCCCGTGTAGCCGGGTACGACACGGGGGTCGTTGTCGCCGAGGGGCAGCAGCATGCCCGGCGCGAGGTCGCCGGGGGCGATGCGCTCGGCCCACGGGATCCACGGCTGCGCGAGGAGTGCCTCGTCGCTCGGGAGCAGGACCACCTCGTTGACGGTGGGGACCTTGGCCCGCGCCGCCCGTACGAGCGTGACAGCCCAGTGCCAGCCGACGTAGCCGGGGTGCGGGCACGCGAAGGCGTGGGTGACGACCCGCTCGCCCTCGGCCGTCGCGCCCAGGAAGTCGCCGACACCGAAGCCGCCGGCGGCGTCAGCGGCCTCCTCGGCGGCGGCACGGGCGAGGTCGACGGCCGCGGCGGTCACCGCGTCGAGCTTGCTGACGGTCATTGGCGCATCATCCCATATGTCCCAACCAGGTACGGGTTGCGGGCTGCGCGTGACGAGGTCCGGCGCAGCTCGGCGACGCACGCGGCACGATGTCGGTTCATCAAGGGGTGATGGACCGGGTTCCCTTGCGCCGCTCGGAGGGGAACGCAGGAGTCACCGAGGAGCCGGCGTCGTCCCCCGTCAGCGAGAGCCGGTGAGCTGGGCCCTGGCCTCGTCGATCGTCGCCAGGACGGAGACGACCTCGTCGTGCGGGTGGAGTGGCGACTCGACGCGGCCCTCGGCCACGTACGAGGCGAAGGCGATCGCCTCGCCGCACATGGCGTCGTACATGCCGGGATAGCGCTCGTCACGCCACGTGGCGACCTGGGTCGTCTCGAACTGCCCGGTCGTCACCTCCACGCCGGAGGGCCCGAAGAACGGACTCAGCACCTTGAGTCGACCGGCGGAGCCGAGCACCTGCGCCTCGATGGGCATGACCGTGCGGAGCGACGTCGCGACGAGGGCCGTCGCGCCTGATGCGTACCCGAGCGCGAGGCTCGCCTGCACGTCGACGCCGTTGTCGAGCGCTGTCCCCACGGCGTGGACCTCGCTCGGAGCTCCGAGCACGGACGACGCGAACGACACGGGGTAGACACCCGCGTCGAGCAGCGCGCCGCCGCCGAGCTCGGGGTTCCAGAGCCGGTGGGTCGGGTCCGCGGGCGCGCAGAAGCCGAAGTCGGCGAGCACCATGGAGACGTCGCCGATGAGCCCGTCAGCGAGGATCTGCCTGACGATGTCCGACTGCGGCAGGTACCGGGTCCACATCGCCTCCATGACGAGGACGCCCATGTCTCGGCCTGCGGCTGTCATCGTCGCCGCCTCCGCCGCTGACATGGCGATGGGCTTCTCGACCAGCACGTGCTTGCCGTGTGCGATCGCGGCCATCGCCTGCTCGAGGTGAAGGGGGTGGGGAGTCGCCACGTACACGGCGTCGACGGCAGGGTCGCTGACGAGCGCGTCGACACTGTCGTACACACTCACGACGCCGTGCGTGGCGGCGAACGACTCAGCCCGCTCCCGACGTCGGGACGTCACGGCCACCGCTCGCTGCGGCGTGTGAGCGTGGAGAGCCGACACGAACCGGTCGGCGATGCCCACCCCGACGACGCCCCACCTCAGAGCAGGCACCGCGTCGGCGTCGATGATTCTCGGAGCGGGCAGGGTGAGCGTCACAGGCTGGTCCTCTCTGGCACGTGCTGAACGGTGGCAGGACCGTGCCGCACGGCCGGCCGGAAGCCCCGCTACAGCTCGAGCTCCTCGGCGACGGCGCGCAGCATCTGGGCGACCTTCTGGGCGGCCTTGCTGTCCGGGTGGTGACCACGCCGGTACGAGTTGGCGAGGTGGTCGAGCATCTTGATGAGGTCCTCGGAGATGACGGCCATCTGCTCCGGCGACTTGCGCTGCGCCTTGGACAGCGACGGAGGGGTCTCCAGGACGCGGAGCGAGAGCGCCTGCTCCCCCTTGCGCCCCTCGACGACGCCGAACTCGACCTTCTGTCCTGCCTTGAGCGTCGTCACGCCGGGCGGGAGAACGGAGGCGCGCACGTACACGTCGCCTCCCTCGTCCTTGGTGAGGAAGCCGAATCCCTTCTCGGCGTCGTAGAAACGCACCTTGCCGACGGGCACACCGCCTCCTAAGTCATCATCCGCGTCCTGGTGGACGTGCGTGCCACAGCCTACCGACGCACACAGACACACGACAGCGGATTGGGATCGCGGCACCCCGAGGGCCCCGGCGACGATGGGTAGCATGGCCGGGTGGCGACATGGGAGGACGGCCCGGAGTATGCACCGGTCGAGTGGCCTTCCGCGTTCGTGGCCCCCTCGGCGCCTCCTCTCAGCGACGCCGAGCCGTACGTCTCCTCCGCGGGAGCCTCCCTCGTACCGCCTCAGCGGTACGTCGAGCCGACGGAGCACGTTCCCGCGCTCGCCGACCTCGTACCGGCCCCCTCTGTCGTCCGGGATCCCACGGAACCGTTCCAGGTCACGTCCGCGGTCATGACCGCGGGATCGGCATGGGGCTCGGCCCACTCGACTCAGGCCGTCGCCGCACCCGCTCCCCTGCCCGCCTGGACGCCTGACCAGGCCGTCGCCAGCGCGTACCCGCCCCCTCCGGCGACCCAGGGCTTCCCTGCCCCCGGCACGCCTGAGTGGTTCGGGCCGCAGACCGTCCCGTACGAGGCCGGCCGGGTGCACGTCCCCCTGAGCTTCGGCACGGTCGCGGAGGGGATGTCCTGGGGGCTGATCATCACGCTGCTGCTGGGCGGCATCCTCTCCTACCTCTCACCCGTCCTCCTGCTCATCGCGTTCTTCCTCTCGGGCCAGGTCCGCTACCGTCGCAGGGCCATGAAGATCGCGCTCGTCGTGGCGATGGTGATCGTCGTCATCGCGGGGGCCGGGGCGATGGCCGGCACGTCGGACTCGACCCTGGCCTGGGAGTCGATGGACACAGCGTCGGTGTGGTGCTCCTGGCTGCTCCTGGTCGTCGGCGCGTCTCTCTCCGCGTTCGCGATCCGCCGCGGGGAGACTCCGGAGAGCTGAGGCGGGCGCACCGGACGAGCGAGTCGCGACCTGAACTCCAGGGTTCGGCCAGGGCGTCGCCGGGGAAAGCACTTGTCGGTACCATGTTCGCGTGCCTCGTCACTGGCAGGTGCTGCTGATGGTCGCCCTCGGAGTCGGCGCGACCATCATGGCAGTGCCCAGGGCACTGAGCGGCATCGTCGCGATCCCGCAGGAGGCGGAGCCCGGCATCTCACGCGGCGCGGCCGCGGCCCCCTCGGCGAAGCCCTCCACCGCGAAGATGCCGGTGTGGTCCGCCGTCGCGACGAAGACCACCTCGGCACCCGACGCGAAGGCCCCCACGGCAGTCAGTGGGCTGCACCTCGTGGCGAACACCCAGACGACCATCACCATCGCCTGGGACCCGGCGAAGGACAACGTCGCCGTGAAGCTGTACCTGGTCAAGGGCGACGGCTTCGGAACCGTTCAGACCGCCGACACCAA
>DASSQF010000265.1:0-14383 GCA_035702685.1 Propionibacteriaceae bacterium | reverse complement strand
TGGTCGTCCGCGTCTTGGTGCCCGCACGCACCCAGTCCAGGTACCGCGCATCGAAGCTGACGACCTGCATGGGACCAACCTAGTCACGATTCAACAACCGTCGCGCGCAAACGTGTCCGCCCCGTCCGGTTGACGCGCAAGGGCCCGCAGCGCTCGGGCGCGAGCACGTCCACGCTGACCGTCGTGCCGCCAGGGTCCGGAGCGCTCGGGGGCGAGCACGTCCGCGCCGACCGTCATGCCCTGAGCGCTCGGGCGCGAACACGTCCGCGCCGACCGTCATGCCCGGAGCGCTCGGGCGCGAGCACGTGCACGCCGACCGTCGATACCGCCAGGGCTCTGAGCGCTCGGGCGCGAGCACGTCCGCGCGGACCGTCATGCGGACAGGGTCCGGAGGGCTCGGGGGCGAGCACGGACGCGCTGACCGTCGATGCCGCCAGGGTCCGGAGCGCTCGGCGCGCGAGCACGTCCTCGCCGACCGGCATGTGCGGACACGGGCCGGAGCTCTCGGGCACAAAGACCTCCGCTAGCGACGCTGACTGCGCCCCCCGCGGGCAGGCACGGTCAGGCGCACACACAACGGCCCCCGACCCGCGTCCGCGGGCCAGGGGCCGGTACGTGCTCAACTCGTCTCTCGACGACTTCGCCGGTCTCGTCCTCGGACGAGCCGGCCCGTTCGTCAGACGATCTTGTCGGTCTCGTCGTGAATCTTGAGGGCGACCTGCTTGAGCTTGTCGGAGTGTGCCTTCGCGTGGTGGGCACAGAACAGAAGCTCTCCGCCACCCGCGAACTTCACGCGCAGGTACGCCTGTGCACCGCAGCGATCGCAGCGGTCAGCGGCGGTCAGCGACTCGTCGTACAGGGTGGTGCTCACAGTGCCTCTCTTCCCCCAGCCGGTCTGATGTGCTCGGGCTTGCTTCGGGTCATATCCATCCTCGCACCGGCTTCGTTACAGCCGATGCATCTAGAGAACGTGCTCACGTTGCGAGTTTGTTCCAGTCTGCTTACGTACATCCTGCCAAACCTGAGCCTACCCGACTCAACATGTGCCGGTCCGTGGACAGGGCCTGCTCACCCCAGGCGCGCCGTACAGGTTTCGTCGCTCGTCCCAATTACCCTCATCCGGTGAGCTCCGAACAGTCTTCCCGCGCGCGTACGCGTGCACCGCAGGCCCTGGGACACGACTACGAGGCTCGCCACCTGCTCGTCCTCGAGGGACTGGAGGCGGTACGGAAGCGGCCCGCCATGTACATCGGGTCCACCGACACCAAGGGCCTCATGCACTGCCTCTGGGAGATCATCGACAACTCCGTCGACGAGGCCCTCGCAGGTTTCGGGGACAGGATCGAGGTCGAGCTGCGCCACGACGGGTCCGTCTTCGTCGCGGACCACGCGCGCGGCATCCCCGTCGACACGCACCCGGGCACCGGGCTGTCCGGCGTCGAGGTCGTCTACACCAAGCTCCACGGCGGCGGGAAGTTCGGCGGGGGCGCCTACAGCGCCACAGGCGGCCTGCATGGCGTGGGCGCGTCGGTCGTGAACGCGCTGTCCAGCCGCCTCGACGTCCAGGTCGACCGCGGCGGGGCGACGTACGCCATGAGCTTCCGGCGGGGCACGCCCGGCGTCTTCGACGGGGACGGGCCCGACGCCCCGTTCACCGCCGACGCCCAGCTCCGCAAGGTGGGACGTGTCGGCAAGGGCGTGACGGGCACGCGGGTGCGGTACTGGCCCGACCGGCAGATCTTCCTCCCCGATGCGCAGCTCGCGTGGGAGTCGCTGCTCAACAGGGCGCGGCAGACGAGCTTCCTCATCCCGGGCCTGGAGATCTCGGTCACCGACGCGCGGGGACCGGAGACCGTCGTCGAGACGTTCAAGCACGACGGGGGAATCGCCGAGTTCTGCGACTTCCTCGCCCACGACCAGCCGGTCACCGAGATCATCCGGTTGCGGGGGAGCGACCAGTTCACCGAGACCGTGCCCATGATGGACGACTCCGGCTCCATGACACCGACCGACGTCGACCGAGATCTCGACGTCGACATCGCCCTCCGCTGGGGCACGGGCTACGACACGGTGACGCAGTCCTTCGTCAACATCATCGCGACGCCCAAGGGCGGTACGCACCAGCAGGGCTTCGAGCGCGGCCTCGTCAAGGCGTTCCTGCGCGGGCTCGACGGGACGCGGATCATGAAGAACGGCGAGGAGCTGCTCAAGGACGACATCCTCGAGGGCCTCACCGCCGTGGTCACCGTACGGCTGGCCGAGCCGCAGTTCGAGGGCCAGACCAAGGAGGTCCTCGGCACCCCCGCCGTGTCCCGGATCACGGCACGGATCGTCGAGAACGAGCTCGCGGCCTACCTCACGTCCACGAAGGCTGCCACGAAGGCCCAGGCGCGCGCTGTCATGGAGAAGGTCGTCAACGCGGCACGCACGCGGGTGGCCGCTCGCAGCCACAAGGAGGCGCAGCGGGCGAAGAACGCGCTCGAGTCCTCGAGCCTGCCGCCCAAGCTCGCCGACTGCCGCTCCAGCGACCCCGACCGTACCGAGCTCTTCATCGTCGAGGGAGACTCGGCCATGGGGACGGCGAAGCTGGCCCGCACCTCCGAGATCCAGGCCCTCCTGCCGATCCGAGGCAAGATCCTCAACGTCCAGCGCGCCTCGGTCACCGACATGCTCAAGAACGCGGAGTGCGCCTCGATCATCCAGGTGGTGGGCGCGGGCTCCGGCCGTACGTTCGACCTGGAGCAGGCACGGTACGGGAAGGTCATCTTCATGGCCGACGCCGACTCGGACGGCGCCCACATCCGCTGCCTGCTGGCCACGCTGTTCTTCAAGTACATGCGGCCGATGGTCGAAGCCGGGCGCGTCTACACGGCGGTCCCGCCGCTGCACCGGTTCGAGATCTCGAGCCCGAAGAAGGGCCAGGACAAGTACGTCTACACGTACAGCGACGCCGAGTACCAGCGGAAGGCGGCGGAGCTGACCAAGCGCGGTATCGCGTTCAAGGAGCCGCAGCGCTACAAGGGGCTCGGGGAGATGGACGCCGACCAGCTGGCGGAGACGACGATGTCGCCGCGTCACCGGACGCTGCGGAGGCTCACCGTCGACGACGCCGAGGCGGCCGCCTCCACGTTCGAGATGCTCATGGGCAACGACGTGGCGCCGCGCAAGGAGTTCATCATCGAAGGCGCGTACGCCCTCGACGCCGAGCGGATCGACGCCTGACGGCGCCCACGGACGGCTCGCCAGGCTTGCCAGGAGAAGGCCGTCCCCGGTAGGACGGACCCGTGACCGGAGACTTCGACGACCTGCTCGCTGCGAACACCCGCTACTCGACGCAAGCCCCTCGCAACTTCGACGGCATCGCGCACGCCGGCATCGCGGTGGTGACGTGCATGGACTCGCGGCTGCAGCCGCTCGAGATGCTCGGGCTCTTCCTCGGGGAGGCCAAGATCCTGAGGACGCCGGGGGGCCGCGTGACGCCCGACGCGCTGATCGGCTGCGTCCTGGGCGTGCACCTGCTCCAGGTCGACCGGATCCTCGTCATCGCCCACACCCGCTGCGCGATGGCGAGCGGTACGGACGAGGAGATCCGGGCCCGTGTGCTCGAGCGGACGGGTACCGACCTCGGCGACATGAGGATCGGCGCCACCCTCGACCAGGAGTCCGCGCTGGCCGCTGACGTGGAGCTGCTGCGCAGCCACCCGGCGATCGGCGACCGAGTGACGGTGGGCGGCTTCGTCTACGACGTGGACTCCGGCCTGCTGCGCCAGGTCGTCTGACAGCCTCGCCCGTACAGGCCGCCGCTCCGGCCTGGGGCACGACTGAGGAGGCGTGATGGGGGAGGCCGCACTCGTCGTCGGCTTCGTCGCGGCCGTCGTCGCCCTCTCGTCGCTCGCGCGACTGCTCCGGACGCCCGCGCCACTGCTCCTGCTCCTCGTGGGCGCGGCGCTGAGCTTCGTCCCGGGCCTGCCCGAGCTGCGGATCAGCCAGGAGCTGGTCCTCGTCGGGCTGCTTCCGCCACTGCTGTACGCGGCGGCCATCCGGACGTCGGTCGTCGACCTCAAGGCGAACCGGATCACGATCCTGCTGCTCTCCGTGGTCCTGGTCGCGCTCACGGCCCTCGGGGTCGGCGTGGTGGTGTGGACCATGCTCGGCGTGCCCTTCGCCCTGGCCGTCGTGCTCGGAGGCGTCGTCGCGCCGCCGGACGCCGTGGCGGCCTCGGCCGTGGCACGCCGGGTCGGCATGCCGCGCCGGCTCGTGACGATCCTCGAAGGGGAGTCGCTGTTCAACGACGCGAGCGCGCTCGTCATCGTTCGTACGGGTCTCGCCGCGCTGGCCGTCGGCGTCACCCCCTGGCAGGTCGGGGTCGACTTCCTGTGGGCCAGCGGAGGCGGCGTCGCGGTCGGGCTGCTCGTGGCCGCCGCGGTGCGCGCCGTCCGCGCGCGTGTCACGAAACCCGTGACGGACACCGCGCTGGCGTTCCTGTGCCCATGGCTCGCCTACCTGCCGGCGGAGGCGATCCACGCCTCCGGGATCCTGTCCGTCGTGGTCTGCGGCGTCATCCTCGGCCACAAGGCGGCGAGGTTCCAGTCGGCGCTGTCGAGGACCGCCGAGAGGATCAACTGGGGGACCGTCCAGTACGTCCTCGAGAACGCCGTCTTCCTGCTCATCGGCCTTCAGGTCCATGCCATCGTCCGGGACGTCGCCGGCGAGAAACCCGGGCTGCTCCTCGGCACGTGCCTCGCGGTCCTGGCCAGCGTGGTCGTCATCCGCCTCCTGGCGGTCATGGTGTTCGTCCCGCTGTGGCGCTCCCCCACGAAGTCGGCGTCGGAGGCGTTCCGGGCTGCGGCCGTCACCGGGTGGGCGGGGATGCGTGGGGTGGTGACGCTCGCTGCGGCGCTGGTCATCCCGGCCGATGCGCCCGCACGACCTGTGCTCGTCCTGCTCGCGCTCGTCGTCACCGTGGGCACACTCGTCATCCAGGGCTACTCGCTGCCCTGGGTCATCCGCCGGTCGGGACTGCGGCGCACGACCCAGCGCGAGACCGACCTCGAGACGGCCGAGCTCGTCGACCGCGTCGTCGCCGCCGGCATGGCGAGGCTGGCTCAGGCTGACGAGCCCGTCACCGAGCCCGTCGGGCAGGCGCTGCGCGCGTCCGCCGAGCGGCGCGTTCACGGAGCCTGGGAGAGGCTCGAGACGTCCGCGGTCGAGAGCACGTCCGCCGCGTACCGGCGGCTGCGCGCCGAGATGCTCGCCGCCGAGCGCGAGACCTGGCTGGCCGCGCGTGACGAGGGACGATTCTCCAGCGACGTGCTCGACGCGGTCCTGGCGTCCATCGACCTGGAGGAGTCGATGATCGTCGTCCTCGGTCGCGGCCAGTCCTCAGCCGGCGCGGAGGACGAGGAGCTCGTCGCGCGCTCTCCGCACGCCTGCGCCCATCTCGCCGCGGTGCGGAGCGAGCCAGTCCCCACGAGCGACGGCTGTCGCCAGTGCCTCGTCGACGGCACCACCTGGGTGGCCCTGCGCATGTGCCTGGACTGCGGCACGGTCGGCTGCTGCGACTCGTCCGTGGGCCGTCACGCGACCGCGCACTTCCGCACCACGGGACATCCGGTGATGCGCAGCATCATGCCCGGCGAGGCCTGGCGCTGGTGCTACGTGGACCAGCAGCTCGGCTGACGTCGCCGTCGCCCCGCGCGAGGCGCGGCTCAGGCGATCGACCGCGTGCCGATCCCGTCGATCGGCTGGGCGGCCGGCGTGCCCGAGCCGTCACGCCGGGAGTCGGGCGTGGGCAAGGTGATCGGCGACCCGGAGGCGGCCGCAGCGACCGCAGGGGCGGGGCCCACCCACGCCTTCTGCAGGACGTCCTCGCCCTTGAGGAAGCGATGGCACCGGACCCCGCCGGTCGCCCGTCCCTTGCCGGGGTACTCCGAGAGCGCCGTCACCTTGACCGTGCCCGCATCCGTGCCGGGCAGCGCGCTCGACGAGCCGGCGACCGTCACGACCTCGCTGTCGTCGAGGGAGACGGCGCCGAAGAAGACGACCTTCGCACCCTTGGCCAGGTTGATGCCCGACACGCCGCCACCCGAGCGGCCCTGAGGTCGGACGGCCGACGCCGGGAAGTGGAGGAGCGACGCGTCGGACGACACGAAGACGAGCTCTGCCGACTCGGACGCGAGCTCGACGGCGCCGACGACACGGTCGCCCGGGTCGAGCCGGATGATGTCCCAGGCGTCCTTGCCGATGATCTCCGGGTTCGTGCGCTTCACGACGCCACGTTCGGTGCCGACCGCCCAGATCCCTGTCTGTCCGTCGAGCCGTGTCAGCGCCAGCACGCGCTCGCCCGGCTCGAGGGCCACGAGCTCTGCGACGGGCGACCCTCCTTGGAGGTTCGGCGCGGTGGCCAGCGGCGGTACGGCGGGGAGGTCGATCGCGGCGATACGGACGACCCGTCCGAGCGAGGTCAGGAGACCCACGTCGCCGTGCGTCATCGCGGTCACGCTCGAGACGACCACGTCGTGCGCGACGCGCTGCCCCCCCGTACCGGGGGCGTCGGCGCCGTCGAGACGGGCGAGTAGGCCGGTCGACGACAGCATGACGCGGCACGGGCCGTCGGGGACCTCGAGCGGCTGGGCGCTCGCACCCGCCGACAGCGCGGCGCCCGACCCGGAGAGCAGCACGGTACGACGCGGCGTCCCGAAGGTCTGCGCCACCTCGTCGAGCTCACTCGACACGACCCGGGCGAGGCGGTGCGGGTCGTCGACGATCGCGGCGAGCTCCTCGATCCTGCCGTTCAGCTCGTCCCGCTCGGCCTCGAGGTCGATCGTCGAGAATCTCGTGAGCCGACGCAGCTGCATGTCGAGGATGTACGTGGCCTGCACCTCGGTGAGGTCGAACGCCTCGACCAGCCGGGACCGTGCAGCCGCCGCGTCGTCGGAGGAGCGGATGATCGCGATCACGTCGTCGATGTCGACGATGGCGATGAGGAGGCCCTCGACGAGGTGGAGCCGGTCCCGCGCCTTGGCCAGCTGGAACTTCGTACGCCGTAGCGTGACGTCGAGGCGGTGCTGGAGGTAGACCGACAGCATGTCGCGCAGGGACAGGGTGCGGGGCTGGCCCTCCACGAGGGCGACCGCGTTGATGCCGAAGCTGTCCTCGAGCTTCGTGAGCTTGTACAGCTGCTCCAGCAGGGCGTCCGCGTTGATGCCGTTCTTGACCTCGATGACGAGCCGGAGGCCGTTCGCGAGGTCCGTGAGGTCCTTGATGTCGGCGATGCCGGTGAGCTTCTTCGCCTGGTGCAGGGCCTTGACCTGCTCGATGATCTTCTCCGGGCCGACCAGGTACGGGAGCTCGGTGACCACGATGCCCTTGCGGCGCGGCGAGACCTGCTCGATGCGGGCGGTGGCACGGATGCGGAACGACCCGCGCCCCGTCTCGTACGCGTCGCGGATGCCGTCCAGGCCGACGATCTTGCCGCCGGCCGGCAGGTCGGGCCCGGGGATGAACCGCATGAGGTCCTCGGTGCTCGCGTGCGGGTCCCGGAGGAGGTGCTTGAGCGCCTGGACGACCTCGACGAGGTTGTGGGGCGGGATGTTCGTCGCCATGCCGACGGCGATGCCGGTCGCGCCGTTGACCAGGAGGTTGGGGAACGCGGAGGGGAGGACGACGGGCTCGGAGCCCTTCCCGTCGTAGTTCGGCCGGAAGTCCACGGTGTCCTCGTCGAGCCCGCCGGTCATGGCGTGGGCCGCTGGGGCCATCCGGCACTCCGTGTACCGCATCGCGGCCGGGCCGGCGTCGAGCGAGCCGAAGTTGCCGTGACCGTCGACGAGCGGCAGCCGCTGCGCCCAGGGCTGCGCGAGCCGGACGAGCGCGTCGTAGATCGCGACGTCGCCGTGCGGATGCAGCACGCCCATGACCTGTCCGACGACGCGGGCGCACTTCACGTGGGGGCGGTCCGAGCGGACGCCCATGTCGTCCATCGTGTAGAGGATGCGCCGCTGGACCGGCTTGAGGCCGTCACGGGCGTCCGGCAGGGCGCGGGAGTAGATGACGGAGTAGGCGTACTCGAGGAAGCTGGACTCCATCTCCGAGGAGACGTCGATGTCGACGATCCGCTCGGTGCTGTCGTCGTCCACGTCCTGAGTACGCGTGGCCATGGGCCTCCTTCTCGTGTCCGAGGGCATTCTGCCGTGCCGGACGCAGGCGGTGGCCCAGGCGCGACGGGCTCAGCTCGATCCGAGGACCTTCTCGATGTTGTCCTGGAGCGTATAGCCGTCCGGGCCCTCGATCCGCGGCACGGCCGCCGGCAGGTCCTCGGCGCGGGCCGTGTCGAGGCGCTCCACCGGGAGGCCGTGCGCCAGGACCTGCTCCACAGGGTTGAGGAGGCGGATCGCGATGCCTCGTACCCGCTTGGGCGCGTACGCCGCGAACTCCCCGTAGATCATCGGGTCGTGCTGGCCGTCGTCGCCGATGAGCAGCCAGGAGATCTTCGGGAAGTCGCGAGCGAGCTGGCGCAGCGCGTTGCGCTTGTGCTCCATGCCGCTGCGGAACCAGCCCGTGTTCGTCGGGCCCCAGTCCGTGAGCAGGATCGGGCCGGCGGGGAACCTGTTGCGGTGGAGGAAGCGGCGCAGGAACGGCAGGGTGTTCCAGGCCCCGGTCGACACGTACATGATGGGCGCCCCGGGATGCTCCTCGAGGATCTTCCGGTACAGCTCCGACATCCCGGCGACCGCCGTGCGGGCGTTCTCGGTGAGGATGAGCGAGTTCCACGCGGCGATGAGCGGGCGGGGGAGGTACGTGCTGATGACGGTGTCGTCGATGTCGCTGACGATGCCGAAGGTGACGTCCTTGGCGACGACGAGCACGTCCGCCGCGGTCGGCTCGGCCTCCTCCGTCGAGATCTGCACCGTGTGCCAGCCGGGGCTCAGGGAGTGGTCGGGGATCTGGGTGTCGATGTAGCCCTGGTTGTCGGTGATGACCTCGTACTCATGGCCCTCGAGCGAGATCTTCACGGGACGTGACACGCACGCCACGGTGACGAAGTTCCGCCAGCCGCGGCGGGCGAGGAGCCGCTCGACCTCCTGCCCGACGATGCCCTCGACCGGGGCTGGCTGCAGCCCCAGGCGCCCGAGGACACGGATGCGCTTGTGGTTGCCGTAGCCGACGTACGAGATGATGTGCTCCTGCCACCCAGCCCGCCGCGCGATGCGTTCGACGGCCCGGTTGAAGCGCGCCTCGATCCGCGCGGCGATGAAGGTCCGGTTCGGCACGAGATAGAGACTACGAGACTCCCGGCGCGGACCGGAGTCGTCGCGGGTACTGGGCAGCACCGGACGCGGGGGAGTGCCGGGTGACGTGGAAGGATGTGCGGCGTGACTGACTCGATCCACGAGCTGCGCCTCGACGTGGCGGCGTGCGGCTACTTCCCCGACCTCATCAGCGACGGGATGGAGCTCGCCCTGGGGGACGAGCCGCTCGTACGGCACCTCGTGCACCACGAGGCGACGTTCAGCGAGGACTCCCTCCACCGGCACCTCACGGTCCTCGGGCTCACGGACACCCGTCTCGTCGTGTCGCACACCGACGAGCACACGATCGACCTCGGTCCGATGCAGGCGGCGAGCACGACCGAGGTGGTCTCCCTCGACGCGTTCACCTCCGTCTCGCTCACGCGCATCGTCAGCCACCCCGAGAAGTTCGGCTCCGCCGGGTCCCGCGTCGAGGAGGCCTGGCTCGCCGTCGGCTGGGGGACGATGCGTCGGGCGGACCTGGAGCCGGCGGGCTGCGAGGACCCGACGTGCGAGGCGGACCACGGCTACACGGGGACGCTGACCGCCGACGACCTCACGGTACGGATGAGCGCGGCAGCCGACGGCGTGGAGAACGTCGCGCGTCTCGTGTCGTTCGGCGTCGAGCTGCAGAGGCGTACGGGCCGCAGCGCGCTCACCACGAGGACGTTGCGATGACGGACCCGGTCCTCCCCGCCTACGGGGGCGGCTCGCTCAGCGACGTCCTCAGCGGCATCGGCAGCCACCTGGCCCTCCCCGGCTGTCGTGAGGACACGCTCGGGCTCCCGGCGGGCGAGCGCTGGGTGGTGCTGCTCGTCGACGGTCTCGGTTGGCAGCAGACCCGGGCCGCGATGGCGCGTACGCCCTTCTTCGCCGGTGCGCTCGGGCACGGACGGTCGATCACGGCAGGCGTGCCGTCGACGACGGCGACGTCGTTGACCAGCCTCGGCACGGGTCTCACCCCTGGTCAGCACGGGATCGCCGGGTACACCTTCCGCAATCCCCACACCAAGAGGATCTTCAGCCCGCTGACGTGGGACCCGACCACCGACCCGCTCACGGTGCAGCCCATGCCGACCATCTTCGAGCGCGCCCGCCACGAGGGGGTCGCCGTCACGTCCGTGCTGCCGGCGCGCTTCGACGGCAGCGGGCTCACGGCTGTGGCCCTGCGCGGTGGCGTGTTCGCCGGCGTCGTCGACGAGCACGACGACGCGGCCAGGGCCGAGCAGGTGCTCACCGCGGCGGCGAAGGGTCCCCGCAGCCTCGTGTACGTGTACGAGCGGCTGCTCGACCACGTGGGGCACGGCCGCGGCACGGCCTCGAACCAGTGGCTCGACGAGCTGGTACGGGTCGACGCGTTCGCGGAGACGCTGCGCGACCAGCTCCCGGACGATGTACGCCTGGTCGTGACGGGCGACCACGGCATGGTGGACGTGCCCGCGGACCACCGGATCGTCATCGAGGACGAGCCCGAGCTCCTGGCGGGCGTGGACCTCATCGGCGGCGAGGCCCGGCTGCGGCAGCTGTACACCGCCACCCCCGACGCCGTCGCCGCCCGCTGGAGCGACCGTCTCGGCTCCCTCGCCTGGGTCCGTACCCGGGAGGAAGCGCACGCAGAGGGGTGGTTCGGCAAGCTGGCGAAGCGCGTGGCGGACCAGTTCGGCGACGTCCTCGTGGCGATGCGGGACGACTGGGCGGTGCTGACGCGTGAGGTTCCCGGCGAGTTCAACCTCGTCGGGATGCACGGGTCCCTGACCGCCGCGGAGATGGAGATCCCGCTGGTCTGCGAGTAGCCGGGGCTGGTCGGGCCTAGGGTCGAGGCATGCGCCCACTGATCTCCGTCTCGGAGCTGCAACGTCTCCTCAGACGCGACCACGTCATCCTCCTGGACGTCCGCTGGGCGCTGGGGGAGTCGGGCGGTCACGAGGAGTACCTGGCCGGGCACATTCCCGGCGCCGCCTACGTGGACCTCGAGACCGAGCTGGCGGGTCCTCCCGGGCCAGGCGGACGGCACCCGCTCCCACCGACGGAGGTCTTCGCGGAGGCCATGCGGCGGGCGGGCGTGCGGGAGGACCGCCAGATCGTGGTGTACGACGGGGGGTCGGGCCTGTCCGCGGCGCGGCTGTGGTGGATGCTCACCGACGCCGGGCTCCGTCTGGTCCGTGTCCTCAAGGGTGGATATCCACGATGGGTGGCGGCCGGCGGCCCCGTGCAGACGGGGGAGGTCACCCACGTGCGCTCCTCGTTCGAGCCCGAACCGGGTCACCGGCCCGTCGTCGACCCGGACGGCGTCATACGTCACCTCGCCGGCGGGGGAGCGGTGTACGACGTGCGCGCCGCCGACCGGTACCGGGGAGAGAACGAGACGATCGACCCCGTCGCGGGCCACATCCCGGGAGCCCGCAGCCTGCCGCTGGCCACCCTGATGCGCGGGGGAAGGTACGCCCCTCGCGGAGAGCTCGCCGCGGCGACGAGCCATCTCCGTGCGGGGGACGTGCTGTCCTGTGGCTCCGGCATCACCGCGGCCGCAGTCATGCTCGCCGCCGAGCAGGCCGGCGTCACGGGTCTCGTGCTGTTCCCGGGCTCGTGGTCACAGTGGATCGCCGACCCCGCCCGTCCGGTCGCGACGGGCCCCGAGCCGGGTGAGCTCCCGACACCCTGAGAGCTGCCGGGGGCTCCTCCTTGCCGGGAGCTACTCCTTGGGCCCGAACATGATCTCGTCCCAGGTCGGCACGGACGCGCGCTTGCTGCGACTCCGCTTCGGGGTTGCGGGCTTCACGGCGTCCGGGGCCGGAGGCGGCGTGGCGTCGGTCGCCGCAGCGGTGTCGGCCACCGGCGCAACGGTCTCCGGCTCGGGCGTCGGCTCGACCTCGCGCTCCTGGGGCTCCTCGGCCTCGACGGGCTCGTCCTCCGGCTCGTGGAACAGCGAGAGCTGCTCGGGCTCCTCGCGGGGCGTGACAGGTCGCTGGAGTCCCTTGTAGATCCGCACGGAGTCCTCGTCGATGCCCGAGATCATGTCGTACAGGACGTCCATCTCGTTGCGGGGCGGCACGAGGTCGTACACGCCGTTGACCTCCTCGAGCTCCGCCGGCGCGTAGTCGTGGACGTCCTGGAGGCCTGTGGTGAGCCCGTACGCGTCCGGGCCGCTCTCTGTCAGCGTGGCTCGGACGAGCGCGAGCTCGTCGTCGAGGTCGATCGTGGGCTCGTTGTCGGGGTCGATGGTGCGCCGGCGTCCCGGCTGGGGGCCGTGCGCGGGAGTCGACTCCTCGATGAGCCACCTCGCCTCGTCGTCCTCCGCCACGGAGAACCGCCCGTTGAGGTCGAACAGGAAGGTCGCGACGTGGTGGCGGCTGCCCGACTCGTAGGCCGCCTGGACGACCCACCGGCCGTCAGGGCGCTTCCAGGCGTCCCACTCGACGTCGTCGACGTCGAGGCCGCGCTGGAGCAGACGCGTGGCCACCGTGGACTTGAGGCCACGTACGGACGCGGCCTCGCCACGGCGCCGGACCGTACCGGCGGTCGCGATCCCGACGACGTGCGCCCGCTCGGCGAGCACCGGCGCAGCGAACGGCTCGATCCGCTCGATCGGCACACCGGCGGCCTGCGCGACCGCCTCGACGGCCTCGCCCGCACGAACCCGCGCTTGGATCTCGCGCGGTCGCAACTGACTCTCCATGTCGATCTCCAGTTGGCCGAGTCGAGCGCGATCCCCTCGGAGGGCGGCCGTCAGACGTTCGTCTGCAGGGACGGCGATCTGCTCTCCGTCATCCGTCACGACGAGGAGCGAGGCACCGTCGCCGGTGAGCCCGAGGGGCCGTGCCTTCCTCATGTGTGGCCGTTTCTCGTTCCGGTGTGTCCGCCCCAACCTACAACGCGCGTGCGCCGCACGCGTGGACCTCGACTGTGCGTCGAGAGCCCGACCATGGGGGAGCCGGATCGCGACGCCCCTTGTGCGGTGTGGTACACATTCCCTCGAATCCGACGGGCGCGAGCTCGACCGGTACCGACGGCAGGACACGGAAGGGACCATGGCGACCGACTACGACGCGCCTCGCAAGACCGATGAGGACTCCAACGAGGACAGCCTCGAGGAGCTCAAGAGCCGACGCAACGACAAGAACTCCGGCAAGGTCGACGAGGACGAGGCCGAGGCGGCCGAGGCGTTCGAGCTCCCCGGTGCCGATCTGTCCCACGAGGAGCTCACCGTCCGGGTGCTCCCGCGGCAGGCCGACGAGTTCACCTGCGCGTCCTGCTTCCTCGTGAAGCACCGCAGCCAGATCGCGGAGGTCCGCAACGGGCAGACCTACTGCGTCGACTGCGTCTAGGAGGTTCATTCCGTCCAGGACGCAGGTCGCGCCGGCGTCGCCGACCTACGTCCTCGACGGGCCGCAGGGTCCGGCCGGGGTCAGGAGTGCGACCCGGCCTGCCACTGGCGGATCTTGCGGTTGGCGAACCGGCCCATGAGCATCTGGGCCACGCCGACGCCGATCGAGGACGCGACGAACCACGTGACGGCCTCCCGCGTGGGCACGTCGGGGTCGTGCGGGTCCGGGGGCGTGTTGCCGGTGGCGACCTTCCAGAGCTTCCGGACCAGGAACTGGGCGACGAATGTCGTGAGGGCGCCCACGATGGCGGGATACGCCTTCTCGAGGATCTTGTCGTTCATGAAGCCTCCTTGTCCGTGGCCCAATCCTAGGTGGCACACGGCTCTGTGCGGGCTGAACCCGCCGTACGCGTCCCGGGTACCCTGACGCCGTGAGCCACACCGAACACCTTCGACCTCCGTTGCTCTGGGGCGTCGTCCTCGTGCTCGTCGCGGCGACGTTCGTCATCGCCGTGGCCGTCTTCCTCCCCGGCTGGGCCGCGCTGGTGAGCCTCGTTCTCGCGGTCCTGGTCGTCGTGGCCCTCATGGCCGCGTTCGCCTCGACCGTTCGTGTCACGGCCACGGGGCTCACGGTGGGCGGAGCGCACGTGGAGTGGCCGTACGTGGGTACGGTCACGCCGTTGACCCGGGACGAGGTACGGAACCGTATGGGCCCGGCCGCCGACCCCCGGGCCTTCGTGAGGTACCGCTCGTACGCGGAGGAGGCCGTGGA
>DASSQF010000264.1:0-3890 GCA_035702685.1 Propionibacteriaceae bacterium | reverse complement strand
GCGCACACCGACCTCGCCGCCTCCGTCTTCCAGGCCGTCGCCACCCAGACGATCGCCGGCCTCGCGTGCGGCCATCCCATCCGCGGCAACGTCGTCTTCCTCGGCGGTCCGCTCCACTTCCTGCCGCAGCTGAGGGCTGCGTACGAGCGGGCGCTCGCCGCCCAGGTCGCTTCCTTCACGACGCCGGACGAGGCGCACCTGTTCGTCGCGATGGGCGCCGCCCTGCTGGCCGCCCAGCCGGCCACGAGCCACACGACCACGCTCCGCGGCACGGCCCAGCGCCCCGCCGACCTCGTCCGCCTCCTCGGGAACCGCGTCACGCTCTCCCTCGGCACGTCCCGCATGCGTCCCCTGTTCGCCGACGACGCGGAGCGGTCCGACTTCAGCGCCCGTCACCACGCGGTGTCCGTCCCGCGCGCCGACCTGGCCTCCGCCTCCGGGCCGCTGTTCCTCGGCATCGACGCCGGCTCGACGACGGTCAAGGCCGTCCTGCTCACCGCCACCGGAGAGGTCGTCTTCGACCACTACCAGGGCAGCAACGACCCCGTACACGTCTCGCTCGGCATCTTGAGGCGCGTGCTCACCGAGATCCCGGACGCCGCGTACCTCGCCCGCGCCTGCGTCACCGGCTACGGCGAGGGGCTCGTCCGTGCGGCGCTGCGGCTCGACGAGGGCGAGATCGAGACGATGGCCCACTACCGGGCGGCGGAGAAGGTCTGCCCCGGCGTGACGAGCGTCATCGACATCGGCGGCCAGGACATGAAGTACCTGCGGATCAAGAACGGCGTCGTCGACTCGATCGCCGTCAATGAAGCCTGCTCCTCGGGCTGCGGCTCGTTCCTCCAGACCTTCGCCGCCTCGATGGGCACCGACGTCGCGACCTTCGCACAGACGGCTCTCACGTCCGAGGACCCGGTCGACCTCGGCACCCGCTGCACGGTCTTCATGAACTCGTCCGTGAAGCAGGCCCAGCGCGAGGGCGCCACCCAGGGCGACATCGCCGCCGGCCTCTCCTACTCCGTCGTCCGCAACGCCCTGTACAAGGTCATCAAGCTCAAGGACGCCTCCCAGCTCGGCGAGAAGGTCGTCGTCCAGGGCGGCACGTTCCTCAACGACGCCGTGCTCCGCGCCTTCGAGCTCCAGACCGGCGCCGAGGTGACCCGGCCGGACATCGCCGGCCTCATGGGTGCGTACGGCGCCGCCCTCACCGCCCAGCGCACCTGGCAGGTGGGGGAGACGTCGCAGGCCCTCGCTCTGGAGGAGCTCGACGACTTCAGCGTCGAGACGCGCCTCGAGGAGTGCCGCCTGTGCCAGAACCACTGCCAGCTCACGATCTCGAGCTTCGGCGACGGCACGCGACACGTGTCCGGCAACCGCTGCGAGCGCGGCGCGAGCACGGAGAAGCTGCCGCCGAAGTCGGAGCTGCCGAACCTGTTCGACTACAAGTACAAGCGGCTCTTCGGCTACCGCCGCCTCACCGATGTCCAGGCGACCCGAGGTGAGATCGGCATCCCGCGGGTCCTCAACATGTACGAGAACTACCCGCTGTGGTTCACGATCCTGACCCGCCTCGGCTTCCGGGTCATCCCCTCCGGGCGGTCGAGCCACGAGATGTTCGAGCAGGGGATGGAGTCGATCCCGAGCGAGAACGTGTGCTACCCGGCGAAGCTCGCCCACGGCCACGTCGAGCACCTGCTCGACAAGGGGATCCGCACGATCTTCTATCCCTGCGTCCCCTTCGAGGCCAAGGCCCTGGAGGGCGCCGACAACCACTTCAACTGCCCGGTCGTGGCGTTCTACCCGCAGGTGCTCGAGCGGAACCTGCCGCGGCTGCAGGACCCGGACGTCCGGTTCCTGTCGCCGATGCTCAACCTCAACGACCCGGAGAAGCTCGCCTCGCGGCTCGTCGAGGTCTTCGCCGACTGGCAGATCGGCCTCGAGGAGATGACCGCAGCCGTCCAGGCCGGGTACGCCGAGGACGCCCAGGTCAAGGCGGACATACGGGCCGAGGGGCAGCGGGCCCTCGCGTACATGGCGGAGCACGGGGTCAAGGGCATCGTGCTGGCCGGCCGTCCGTACCACGTGGACCCGGAGGTCCACCACGGCATCCCGAGCCTCATCAACGGACTCGGCATGGCGGTGCTCACCGAGGACTCGATCGTCGACCCTGCCGCGCCGGTGCTCGAACGGCCCATCCGCGTGCGCGACCAGTGGGCGTACCACACCCGCCTGTACGAGAGCGCGGCCATCGTCTCCCGCGCCCCGGAGCTCCACCTCGTCCAGCTCAACTCGTTCGGATGCGGCGTCGACGCCGTCACCACCGACCAGGTCGCGGAGATCCTCGAGCGCGCCGGCGACATGTACACGCTGCTCAAGATCGACGAGGTGTCGAACCTCGGCGCGGCCACGATCCGGCTGCGCTCCATGAAGGCGGCGGCGGCCGAGCGGCGTGGGTCGGCGACGGTCAGCACGTACGGCCCGCTGTTCGAGCGCCGCCTCTTCGACGAGACCGCCCGGGACACGCACACGGTGTACGCGCCGCAGATGGCACCCATGCACTTCCGGCTCATCGTGCCGGTGCTGCGCAAGATCGGCATCAACGTCGAGCTGCTCGAGCACGCGACCCAGGCCGACGTCGAAGCCGGCCTCAAGTACGTGAACAACGACGCCTGCTTCCCGGCGATCATGGTCGTCGGGCAGCTCGTCAACAAGATCCTCTCGGGGGAGGCCGACCCCGACCGTACGTCGGTGGCCATCACCCAGACGGGCGGCATGTGCCGGGCCACGAACTACGTGAGCCTGCTGCGCAAGGCGCTCGCGGACGCCGGGTACCCGCAGGTGCCCGTGCTCGCCATCAGCGTCCAAGGGCTCGAGAAGAACCCCGGCTTCAGGATGACGCCGAGCCTCATCCACCCCGCGCTGCAGGCGCTCGTGCTCGGCGACCTGCTCCAGACGGTCGTGCTCCGCGTCCGCCCGTACGAGGCGGTGCCGGGGAGCGCGAAGGCCCTGTACGACAGGTGGGACGTCATCTGCCAGGAGTTCCTCCAGTACTCCGGCTACAGCGCGACGCTCGGCCGCAGCATCGGCTACACGGCGCTGATCAAGCGGATCGTCGCCGACTTCGACGCGCTGCCGCTGCGCGACGAGACGCGGAAGCCACGTGTCGGCATCGTGGGCGAGATCCTCGTGAAGTTCCACCCTGACGCCAACAACCACGTCGTCGACGTCGTCGAGGCCGAGGGCTGCGAGGCGGTGCTACCCGGGATGCTGCAGTTCTTCCTCATGCCGCTGTACTCGTCGCAGTACCAGTGGGACACGCTCGGCATCGGGAAGACCTCCCACCACGTCAAGAAGCTCGCCACGTGGCTCATCGAGAAGTACCAGGCGCCCGTCGCGGCCGCGCTGAGGAAGACCGGGAAGTTCGACGTCCCACCGCGGATGAAGGACCTCGCCGCGAGGGCCGACGGCATCATCTCCATCGCTACCCGCGCCGGCGAGGGCTGGCTCCTCACCGCCGAGATGGTCGAGCTCATCGAGCTCGGCGCCCCGAACATCGTGTGCGCGCAGCCCTTCGCGTGCCTGCCGAACCACGTGGTCGGCAAGGGGATGTTCGCTGAGCTGCGCCGCCGCCACCCCGAGGCCAACGTCGTCTCCGTCGACTACGACCCGGGCGCCTCGGAGACGAACCAGCTCAACCGCATCAAGCTGATGGTCGCGACCGCGCACAAGCGGCACGCGGCGTCGGGGGAGTACCTGCTCCTCGGCGCCGACGCCTCCGCGCCGGTCGCGCCCGTCGACGTGTGGGAGGGCTCGGCGCGCTGACCCGGGCGCCGGAGGGGCTCCGCCCCCGGTCGGTTCACCATGTTATGTACGCGAGTTGGAGGTTCTCA
>DASSQF010000263.1:0-2835 GCA_035702685.1 Propionibacteriaceae bacterium | reverse complement strand
GGAGCCGCAGCCGTCACCGGAGCCGTCCCCCGTCGCGCCGCCCACCGGGGACACGACGCCGATCCCGGAGCCCGGGTTCGTCCCCGAGTCGCTGCGGCAGGTCGACGCGGGCCCCATCGCAGGGACCGACCCCACACTGGTCCCGCACGAGCAGGTCCACGTCGCCGCCGGTGACAGCGACGCGTACGACCTCCGCCTCGACGTGTACGCGGTCCTGGGCTTCCCGCCTCCCTCCGAGCCCACTCCGCCGGCGGCGGACTCGGCCGTCCCGGACACCCAGGGACAGGTCATCGTCAACGACGACGTCGCGGACTCGATGGTCGGGCGGGGCCCCGAGGATTCGAGTGACACCCGCCACGACGGGCCGGCCGCCGAGGATGCGTTCCACGAGGAGGCAACCTCCGACGACGTGCACGGGCAGCCCGCGACCTCCCACGACCCGCACCACGAGCCCGTCGACTCCGAGCACGCAGGCGACGAGGCGGCGGCAGTGGAGCCTCCGCACGACGGGCCGCCCATCGCGTCCGAGGTCGGAACCGGTGACCCCGAGGGCGAGGTGCGCCACGGGGACGAGCCGTCCGCCGAGCCCGGCTCCGAGCACTCCGAGCACCCGCGGTGGTTCGACAGGGCGAAGATGTGGGCGGCCAACAACCTGTACGACCCGGACGAGGACCGTCCCGCCCCTGACCCCCACCCGCGGGACGAGCAGAACCTCTGAGGCGAACCGTGCCCGCGCTCGAGAGGCACGAAGCTCGCCGTCTCGCGTACGGCGTTCTGCTCGCCCAGTTCCCGGGACTGACCGTCCCGGAATGGCTGCGTCCCGCGCTCGACGGCGGTCTCGCGGGGATCATCCTCTTCGGCGAGAACACGCCGGACGTGGCGACGACGCGTGAGGTGGTGGACGGCTTCCGGAGCCTTGTCCGAGCCTCAGGCCGCCCGCCGATCATCGTCGCCGCTGACGAGGAGGGCGGGGACGTGACCCGCCTCCAGCACGTCGCAGGCTCCTCGCTGCCGGGCAACGCCGCGCTGGGCGACGTCGACGACGTCGACCTCACGGAGCGCTGCGGCCGTGCGTACGGCGCCCTCCTCGCGTACGCCGGCCTCACGCTCACCGTCGCCCCGTGCCTGGACGTCGCGAGCGAGCCGCTCAACCCCGTCATCGGCGTGCGGTCGTTCGGCGCGGACCCTGACCTTGTCGCCCGGCACGGCGCAGCCTTCGTCCGCGGCCTCCGGGCCTCCGGCATCCGCTCCTGCGGGAAGCACTTCCCCGGGCACGGCGCGACCCGTACGGACAGTCACCTCGCACTGCCGGTGCTCGACGTGCCGCTGGACGTGCTCGAACGGCGCGACGAAGCGCCCTTCGCGTGCGGCGTCGACTCCGTCATGACCGCGCACGTCGTCGTACCGGCCCTGGGCCCTGACCCGGCGACGCTGTCCGGCTGGGCGACGGACCACGTGCGAGCGCTCGGCATCACAGGCCCGATCATCACGGACGCCCTGGGGATGCGCGCCGTCGCCGACCTGTACGACATGGGCGAGGCGTCCGTACGCGCGCTGGAGGCCGGAGCCGACCTCCTGTGTCTCGACTCCCCGACGGGCCGGGACGCGCAGTCCGACTTCGAGGCGGCGGTCGACGGCGTCGTCGCGGCCCTCCTCAGCGGCCGTCTGCACCCGGACAGCCTCCGCGCCTCCCACGCGCGGAACCTCACGCTGGCCGGAGAGCCGGCGGACCCGGGCTCCCTGCCGGACATCCTCGGCACGCTGGAGGCCGTCGGTCGCGAGGCGGCGACGCGCGCCGTCCGTACAGCCGGCTTCGTGCGCTGCGACCCGCCGGTCGTCGTCGCAGACCTGCGCCATCGGGTCTCCATCGCCGCCGGCGAGGTCCCGCTCGCTCTCGCGGAGGTCCTCGAGCGCCGCGGTGCGCTCGACCGGCTCGTACGCGGCCCCCACGCAGCTCTGGAAGTCCCCGGGGCCCTCGTGGCTGTCGTCCGCGAGCCACGCGCCGACGCCGTGGAGGGCGAGGCCCTCGCCACGCTGCTCGCCCAGCGGCCCGACACGGTGGTCGTCCACACCGGGCTGGTCGACGCCGCACCGGACGCCGAGCGCCTCGTGTACGCGCACGGCGCGGGCCGCGTCAACGCCGAGGCGGTCGCGGACCTGCTTCTCGCAGTCTGACCATCACCCGCGGGGCACGCGGGTCACGCCGTCGGATGCTGCTGCGCTGGTGACACATACCGCCGGTGCCGGCCACCGCACGAGCGGCCATGGTCAGGCCCGCCACAACCACGACTGTGCGAGCGCTTCCTCGGCGGCGACGAGCGTATCCACGCTGCCGCCGAGGATCGCGCCCGTCATGACGTACGTGTACGTGTTGGACGTCGTGCAGCGGAGGACATAGGTCCACCCGTTGTTCGTCAGTGAGGTGGTCGTGGCCGCCCGACCGCCCCATCGGGTGTCTGCCAGCCGGGCCGCCGTCCCCAGTGCGGACAGACGCGTCGTGCAGGCTGACATGGGAGTGCCGGTGGTCGCCTCCACCTGGATCACGGCCCCGTGGCCGTCGACGATCCTCAGCTCCGCACCCGGCTGGTAGTCGCAGGACCAGCCCGTGGGCAGGGTCGCTGCCCAGCCGGGAGTGCCCGCCCGGGCCCCGGAGCAGTTGCCGGCCTGCACCCCCGACGGGGTGCTGCGAGGCGTCGTCGCGACGCGGGTGGGAGAGGCCGTGCTGGGAGACGGTGTCCACACGGATGCGGCAGGCACCACCGGCCCGGGGCTCGACGCCCAGACCGTCACGGCCACGGCGACCACGGCGAGGACGACGGTCGCGACGATCGCGAC
>DASSQF010000262.1:0-3230 GCA_035702685.1 Propionibacteriaceae bacterium | reverse complement strand
ACGGTGGCCTCGGTCCTCGCGGCGGTCGGCGCGTTCATCCTGCTCGCCGCGTACGTCGGGAACAGCCTGGTCAACTCCGCGGAGGGTGTCGGCGCCGCCAACGCGCAGTACGGCGGCAACGTCCAGGGGCTCGCGGCCCTGCTCTTCGGGAAGTACGTGCTCGCGTTCGAGGCGACCTCGGCCCTGCTCATCACCGCTGCGGTGGGCGCCATGGTGCTCGCGTACACGGAGAGGCTGACGCCACGGCTCGACCAGCGCAGCCGCGCCCGGGCACGCATCGCCGAGTACGTGACGAACGGCGTCCACCCGGGACCGCGCCCCAGCCCCGGGGTGTACGCGCGTCACAACGCCATCACCTCGCCGGCCATCCTGCCGGACGGCACGGTGGCGCAGGACTCCGTGTCCCCGGTGCTCGTCAACCGCGTCGGCCTGCCTGACGCCGACTCGCTCGCGGCGCCGACCAAGAAGGCCTTCGCTGCCATGGAGGCGGCCCAGGGCGCAGACGAGGAGGACCAGTGAACCCCAACTTCTACGTCGTGCTGGCGGCCGTCCTGTTCACGATCGGCATCGTCGGCTTCCTCGTGCGGAGGAACGCGCTGGTCCTGTTCATGTCGGTCGAGCTCATGCTCAACGCCTGCAACCTGCTGCTCGTGAGCTTCAGCCGCGTCCACGGCAACCTCGACGGCCAGGCGGCGTCGTTCTTCGTCATGGTGGTCGCCGCCGCTGAGGTCGTGGTCGGGCTGTCGATCATCGTCATGATCTACCGCGTGCGGCACTCGGCGAACGTCGACAACGAGAACCTGCTCAGGTACTAGGGGAAACGGTGACTCTGCTCGAAGGTCTGACACCGGTGGCGCCCACCGGCCTCTTCCCGCTCGCCTGGCTGATGATCGCGATCCCGCTGGTCGTGGCGGGGCTCCTCCTGCTCCTCGGCCGCGTGGCGGACGGGTGGGGCCACCTGGTCGCCACGCTCGCGCCCATCGCGTCGTTCGTCGTGGCGGTGGCCCTGTTCGCCGACCTGCTCGGCCGTCCGGAGGCCCAGCGCGCCGTCACGGTCCCCATGTACACGTGGATCAAGACCGGGTCCTGGACGATCGAGGCGAGTCTCCTCATCGACCCGCTGTCGATCCTGTTCGCGCTGCTGGTGACGGGCGTCGGGAGCCTCATCCACGTCTACTCGATCGGGTACATGGCGCACGACCCGGGGCGCCGCCGCTTCTTCGCGTACCTCAACCTGTTCATCGCGGCGATGCTCACGCTCGTCCTCAGCGACAACTACCTGGTGCTGTTCGTCGGCTGGGAGGGCGTCGGCCTGGCCTCGTACCTGCTCATCTCCTTCTGGCAGCACCGGCCGACCGCCGCCACCGCGGGCAAGAAGGCGTTCGTCGTCAACCGTGTCGGCGACCTCGGCATGACCATGGCGATCTTCACGATGCTCGCGATGTTCGGCTCCAGCTCGTTCGAGGCCGTCAACGCCGGCGCCGCGAAGATGTCGCCGTTCTGGGTGACCCTGCTCGGCCTCCTGCTCCTCGTCGCCGCCTGCGGCAAATCCGCCCAGGTACCGCTGCAGTCCTGGCTGCTCGACGCGATGGAGGGCCCCACTCCGGTGTCGGCCCTCATCCATGCCGCCACCATGGTGACCGCGGGCGTGTACCTCGTCGTCCGCTCGCACGCCGTGTACGCGGAGACGCCGGTCGCAGCCCTCGCCGTGGCGATCGTCGGCACGGTCACGCTCCTGGCCGGTGCGTGGATCGGGACGAGCAAGGACGACATCAAGAAGGTCCTCGCCGGCTCGACGATGTCCCAGATCGGCTACATGATGCTGGCCGCGGGCATCGGCCCGGTGGCCTACCCGTTCGCGATCTTCCACCTGCTGACGCACGGCTTCTTCAAGGCGAACATGTTCCTCGGTGCCGGATCGGTGATGCACGGCATGAACGACGACGTGAACATGCGCCACTACGGCGGCCTTGCGAAGTCGATGCAGATCACGTACTGGACGTTCCTCATGGGCTACCTCGCCATCATCGGGACGCCGTTCTTCTCGGGCTTCTACTCGAAGGACTCGATCATCGAGGCCGCCTGGGAGAAGCAGCCGGTCCTCGGTGCGCTGGCGCTCATCGCCGCGGGGGTCACCGCCTTCTACATGACCCGGCTCATGTTCATGACCTTCTGGTCGCGCAAGCGCTGGCAGGAGGGCGTGCACCCGCACGAGTCGCCCGCGGTCATGTGGGTCCCGCTGGTCCTGCTCGCCATCCCCTCGGTCATCGCCGGCATGGTGATGAACGCCTGGATCGGCGGCTGGCTCGCACCCGCCGTCGGTGGCGAGGTTCCTCACGACGTGTCGTGGCTGCCCAAGATCACGGTGGTCGGGCTCGTGACGCTCGCCGTGGTCATCGCCGGCGTGCTCGTCGCGTACCTGGTCTTCGGCCGGACGAGCATCCCCGAGTCGGTTCCGTACACGCGTAACGTCTTCACGATCGCCGGCCGTCACGACCTGTACGGCGACGCCTTCAACGAGGCCGTGTTCATGCGACCCGGCGAGGCGCTGACCCGCGGCATCGTCGCGGTCGACTCGGGCCTCGTCGATGGAGCCGTGCGGGGGAGCGGTGCTCTCACCCTCGGCCTCGGAGGCGGCCTCCGCAGGCTTCAGAACGGGTACGTCAGGTCCTACGGCCTGACGATGGTCGTCGGCGTCATCGTCGTCGGTCTCGCCCTCGTCATCGGCCGTCTGGTCTGAAAGGAGGGGTGAGATGCTGACCATCCTCGCGTTGCTGCCGCTCGTCGGTGGGCTCGTCGTGTGGTTCCTCAAGGGGACCACGGCCCGCTACGTCGGTCTTGCGATCGCCCTCGCCACGTTCGTCTACTCGGTCGTCGTCGCGGCGGTCCACCTGCGCGGCTCGGACCTGTCCGAGCACCTCGTGTGGATCAAGGCCTTCGGCACGTACTACGCGCTCGGCCTGGACGGCATGGGCCTCCTCATGGTCCTGCTCACCACGCTGCTCGTCCCCGTGGTGCTGCTCGCCGAGCAGCGCTTCGAGGAGGAGGGCCGCTGGGGCGGACAGGTGTGGACCGGGCTCGTGCTCATCCTCGAGTCGCTGAGCCTGTACGTGTTCATGGCGACCGACGTGCTGCTCTTCTACATCTTCTTCGAGGCGACGCTCATCCCGATGTACTTCCTCATCGCGGGCTGGGGCGGTCCCAAGCGCGCCAGGGCGGCGGTGAAGTTC
>DASSQF010000261.1:0-4277 GCA_035702685.1 Propionibacteriaceae bacterium | reverse complement strand
CGGAGACGGTCGCCGATGGGGACCCTGAGCTGAGGGCCGCTCGGCGTGGTCACGACCACGGCCCGGGGGCCGGCGGAGTCCGGCGCCGGGACGGAGAGCGTCAGGTCACCTCTCAGGCCGTCCGGGTCGTAGTCGTTGGTGAGCACCGGCACGTCGACCGTGTTCCGCTGGAACACCTCGCGCGCGTCCACGAGGTCGTCGAAGGCCTTGGGCGCCAGGAGGTCGGCCTTCGGGTCGGCCCGGATGACGATGTTGCCGGTCGCGAGGGCCCCGCGGGCGTCGCGGATCCGGTACGTGCCGAACCAGGTGCCGGCCTCGTCCGGCACGACGACCTGGATCGCGGAGGTGTCCACCACCTGCGCCTGCAGGCCGGGGAACGAGACCGGGTTGGTGTCGGCGAGCGAGATCTTGTCGCCGTCCGGGTCGGAGTCGTTGGCGAGCGGCTGGATGTAGACCGTACGACCGGGCCGGGTGACGACGACGTCCTGGTTGGCGGTCGGCTCGGTGTTGCCGAGGCTCGCCGGAACCACGCCGACCCGGATGTCGCCGGTCGCCTTGGCGCCGTAGGCGTCGACGACGACGTAGGTGAACGCGTCCGTACCGGCCGTCTTGGGGAAGGCCTGGTACTCGAGGTACGTCGGGCCGACGGACAGGATCCGTCCCAGCTTCGGGCCGCTGCCGAGGCCGACGAGCCGTACGGAGTCGCCGTTCGGGTCGATGTTCTGCAAGGGGATCTCGACCCGCTGCGTGGTGCCCGACAGCACCCGGCCGGTGACGAGACGCGGGACGGGCGGCTGGTTGACGATGTCCGGCGAGATGACGTTGAAGCGGACCTCGGTGGTCGCCGTCCGTCCCAGGCTGTCCCGCACCCGGTACGTGGCCGTCACGCGTCCGGGCACCGCCGGCGCGACGAAGCGGATGGCGCTGCCGTCCACCCAGGCCCCGCCGGGGTTGTCGAACAGGGTCGTGTCCAGGGTCAGGTCGAGGCCGACGGGCGAGTAGTCGTTGTCGAGGGGGTTGACGGTGACGGCGTCGCCGACCCGTACGTTGACGTCGTCCGGGACCGCCACCGGCCGTACCTCGCCCACCGGGTTGGAGGGGATGACGACGATGGTGCCCGGTACGGCCGCGTGGTAGCCGTCGCTCACCCAGTAGGTCATGGTCGTCGGGGCGTCCTTGGCGGCCACCTCGGAGATCGTCATGAGGTGGCGGTCGCGCATGACGACGTTGAGTCCGTTGCTCGTGAACGACTGGACGACGAGCACGTCCCCGTCGGGGTCCTCGTCGTTGAGCAGCGGGTCGAGCGTCACCGACCCGCCGTGGGTGAGGAGGACGACGTCGCGCGTGGTGATGGGCGGCCGGTTCTCGCTCGCCCTGTCGACGACGTCGATGCGGACCAGCCCGAAGGAGGTCCTGCCGTTGGTGACGGTGTAGCCGACGTAGTACGTACCCGCCACCGTGGCCTTGAACCGGAACGTCTTCGCCGCGTAGTCCACGGTGAACTTCGCGGGCTTCGGGGTGGGGGTGTCGACCGAGGCGAGCGCGAGGTTGACGCCCTGGTCGTTGTCGAGCGGCGAGACCTCGATCTCCTGGTTCGTCATCGCCGTCGCGTAGTCCCCGTTCGCGACGGGGGTCACCTCCTGCGGGCGCCGGACGTCGAGGAGGAGCACGCCGGTCGACGACGCGAGCCCGTCGAAGACGGTGACCTTGACGGACTTCAGGCCGAGCACCTTGCCCACGTCGGTGAACGTGATCGTCCCGTCGGCGGTGAACGACACCTCGTCGGGGCCCTCCACGAGCTTGGCGTCGGTGAGGACCATGTCGTCGCCGTCGGGATCACGCCAGCGCAGCAGCTCCCGGACCTGGGTCTGCTGTCCCGCCGCGACGACGACCGGCTCCTTCGAGAACAGCACGGGCGGCTGGTTGGCCGCGGACTGGTCGGCCGGCTCGACGGTGAGCGTGACGTGGGCCGGCTGCGAGTAGCCGCCGCGACCATCCGTGACCCGGTACGTGAACGAGCGCGTCCCCTTCGTCCCGTCCGCCACGACGGCCTGGAGGCCCGCGCCGCCACGTACGAGCTGGAGCGTCACGCCGTCCCCGGTGGTCGGGGTGTCGACGACCGACAGCACATCGCCGTCCGGGTCGGAGTCGTTGTCGAGGATCGGCAGGATCGTCGAACGCCCGGCCCGCACGGTCACGGAGTCATCGCGGGCGACCGGCGGCCGGTTCGGGCCGGAGCGATCGGGGTTGACCTTCGTCGTCTCGTCGCTGGGGGTGTCCTTCTTGGCGCTGGACTTCGCGGGCGACACCTTGGACCAGTCGCTGATCCGGCGCATGTTGTCGGTCACGAGCCAGATGTCGCCGGACCGCGCGTCGTTGAGGATGACGTTCGCGCCGTTGACCCGCAGCGCGAGCTGGGCGCCGGCCGCCAGGTCGGGCACCTCGGTCACCACCGGAGCCGTACCGGGGCAGCTCGCCGACACCTTCGTACCCACGACTCCGTACACGCACCCGTTCGCCGACACCGGCGCCTGCACCGCTCCCTCGGGCATCGCGCCCGACAGGGAGACGAGCGCCCTGCGCGACACCCCGACGACTCCCGTCGGGGTCCCCACCACGGCGCCGAGGGAGCCGCCGCCGAGCGACAGCTCCGGTACGGGCTGGGCGAGCTGGTCCCGAGAGCCCATCGGCATCTCGATGGGCTTGTCCAGCCCCTCGAACCAGATGAGCTGCTTCGTACGGTCGAGGACGACGGCCTTGTCGCCGACGGCGCTGAGCTGGACGTTGGCGACACTCGCATCGAGCTGCATCGGCACGGGTGAGCCGGTCTTCACCCCGTTGACGTACCGCACGATCTGCGAGTCGACGAGGGAGAGGCCGATGAGCTTGCCGCTCGTGGTCACGGTCGCGAGCGCGTTCTCGCCGAGGTCGAGCAGCGCCTTCTCCTTCGTGAAGTCGCGCTGGAGCATCGACGTGGCATCGCCGAACCAGACCGCGCCGTTGAGGCGGCTGATGACGGCGATGTTGCCGGCGTTCAGAACGAGGTCACCGCTGGCCGGCAGGCTCGTCGCGGCGCCGAGCTGGCCGGATGCCGGATCGAACGACTGGACCTGGTTGGACGTCTCGCCCCTGACCACGACCGTGCGGCCCTCCTGCAGGAGGCTGAACGACTGGTCGGCGACGCTCGCCGCGCTGGAGAGGTCCTTGATCTGCGTGTTGACGGTGCCGAGGAGGCCGGCGGACTCGTTGATCCCGAAGATCGTGCCGTCGAGGAGCCGGACGTCGGCGACGCGCAGGCCCGGTGCGAGGAAGGCGGACGTGACGAGCCCCACGGCGAGCACCGTGACGAGGAGTCCCGTCCAGTGTCGCGTGAGAAAGCGTGGCGCACGTCTGCGCGCCCTGCGCACCGCCACTCGCTGTCTCCCTCCCCCCGGACGCGTGGGGCGACGCGCCCGGGCCAGTGTGTCAGCCGCGATGGGACGGATCCAGCCGTCCTCATCTGGCCCACATGGACTACGACGGAAGGCCCACGGTGATGACTCCGCCGTCGCCCAGATCGAGGACGGTCCCCGGCTCGACGGTCACGGGGGCGCCGGGCATCATCCGCACAGGCGGCTGCCCAGGACGTACGAGCATGGTGCCGTTCGTCGAGTGCAGGTCGGTGGCGACGACGTCCCAGTCGTGTACGGCGACCATGACGTGGGTACGGCTGATGTCGCTGTTCGGGCTGGGGACCGGAAGCAGGGCGACATTCTCGTCGCCGGGCTTCGCCTGGGGCGCGCGGCCGACGAGCACGGTCCCCCGGACGTCGACGCGGGCCCCTTGAGCCGTGACGAGCTGGGCCAGGACGGGTCGCTGGACGAGTCTCGGTCCGGCGTTGTCCACCGAGTTCCCGCACACGCGGCAGCGGGCCGACCCCGGACGGTTGGGGTGGCCCTGCGCGCACAGCGACGCCAGGACGAGGTCGTTGCCGCTCGTCCCCGTACGAGAGGCCACGATGTCCGGCGGCAGGATCCTGTCGGTACGGATGGCGTCGCTCGCCGACAGCCCAGGTACGAACTGCTCCTCCGGACCTGTCGCGGGCGGGACGCCCCTGCGTGCTGCGGGCGGCGGGACCGGTGACACGGCCGGGCCGGTCGGCAGGGGGACGCCGGGGGCGAACGGCGGGTACGAGGGCTGCGTCGACCCGTACGGCGCGGTGAAGGGCTGCTCGGTGAACGGCTGCTCCGGGAACGGCTGGTCGGGGAACGGCTGCGCCACGAACGACGGCCCTGGGA
>DASSQF010000260.1:0-18996 GCA_035702685.1 Propionibacteriaceae bacterium | reverse complement strand
GGCGCCAGGTCCAGCTGTACGGGCTGGGCGCGCTCACCGTCCTTATCCTCGCCGCCATCGTGGCGCGGGCGCTCATGCTCGCGTGAGCCGCGGCCTTCAGGGCTAGGGTCGGCGTCATGCGGGAGCTGCACACGACGCTGGGACCGCTGACCGCGGACCGGGTGGGGCTCGTCCTGCCCCACGAGCACATCTTCGTCGACCTGAGCCCCCTCGCCGCGGCGAGCTACCAGAGCGCCGACCCGGACGACGTGGTGCGGCTCATGGCTCCCGAGCTCGCGAAGATCCAGGAGCAGGGCGTCTCGGCTCTGGTCGAGTGCACGCCCGTCGGGGTGGGCCGCAGGGTCGACGTGGTCTCCGCCGTCTCGAGGGCCGCACAGTTCCCCGTCGTCGTGGCGACCGGCATCTACCGGGAGCCCTGGGTGCCGCAGTGGGCGCACCGGGCCTCGGAGTCGGCGCTCACCGCGTGGATGGTGGGCGAGCTCACCGACCAGGTCGAGCAGACTGGTGTACGGGCCGGCTGGATCAAGCTCAGCGCCGGCGACCACGGGATCACTGCGACGGAGTCGAAGATCCTGAGGGCCGCCGCGCGGGCCGGAGCGGAGACAGGCGCGGTCATCGGCAGCCACACGGTTCGCGGTCGCGTGGTCCGTGACCAGCTCGACATCCTCGAGAGCGCGGGGTACGCGCCCGAGCGCTTCATCTGGATCCACGCCCAGGCCGACCCCGACGTCGCGCTCCACCGGGAGATGGCCGAGCGCGGCTGCTGGGTCGAGTACGACAACATCGGCAGCGACGACCCGGGTGACGACCGGCTCATCGCGTGGATCCTCGAGCTGCTCTCGGCCGGCCACGGCGACAGGCTGCTGCTGAGCCAGGACAGAGGGTGGTACGACCCCGCGGCGCCCGGCGGCGGGACGCCGCGCCCCTACACGTACCTGGTGAGCGAGTTCCTGCCGAGGCTGCGCGAGGCGGGCGTCGACGAGGACACGGTGGCGCGGCTCACCCGCACCAACCCCTTCCACGCGTTCAGCCGGTGATGCCCGCTCAGGAGATCGCGTGACCGCCCGTCCTCCGGTCGTGGCGCTGCTTCCGAGCGAGCCGGGCGTCTACCGCTTCCGTGACGACCGTGGGCGCGCGCTGTACGTGGGGCGGGCCGGCGACCTGCGGCGCCGCGTCTCGTCCTACTGGGGCGAGCTGCGCGGACGCCGTCACCTGCGGCGCATGGTCCCCCAGATCGCCCGCGTCGAGGCGCTCGTCTGCTGCTCCGAGCACGAGGCGGCGTGGGTGGAGAGGATGCTCCTCTCGCGCGCGCTGCCGCGCTGGAACCGGGTCGTGGGCGGGATGGAGGTGGACGTCCACATCGTGCTCGACGAGGCGAGACGGTCCCTGCGCCTCGCCCACGACCCGGCACCGGAGACCGGCGTGCGCTGCTACGGCCCGTACCTGGGCGGCACGGCCACGAAGCTCGCCGTCGCCGCCCTCCACCGCGTGTTCTCGCTCACGTACACGGGCGCGGGCCTCACGGGGACGGGACGTGACCTGGCGCGGGTACGGGGTGCGGCGGGGCAGGACGGCGCTGCGGTTGCCGCCCGCATCCATGACGTCCTCGTCCGCGACCCGGCGGCGGTCGCTGCGGCACGCGACGCGCTGGTGGCGACGCGGGACGCGGCCGCCGCTGCCGAGCGGTACGAGGCCGCCGCCACCATCCAGGCCGAGCTGGGTGGGCTCGACTGGGTGCTGTCGCCTGTACGGTTCGTCGGCGCGCCCGACCTCGACCTGTCGTGCTCGGAGGGTGGGCTGCGGCTCACGCTGAGGGTGCGCGGAGGACGGCTCGAGAGGTGGGAGCAGGCGGCGTGCCCCACCGCCGCCGTGAGCGCTCCTGACGAGTGGCACGCCTTCCTGCGACGCAACGTCGCGCTGGCGACCTCCCTTGCGTCACACCCGGTCAAGTGACGCCCCAGCGCGCGACTCCTCCCTGCCGTCGCCGTGGCGCCCCCGCCTTCGTATCCTCAGCCTCACAGCCACGTGGAAGGACGCTCATGACCACCTCAGTCACCCGCACCGGCTCGTCCGAGCTGCACTGGAGACGCGCAGGGGTGGGGAGTCCACTGCTCCTCCTCCACGGCATCACCGACAGCAGCGCCTGCTGGGGTCGGGTGATGGGCGACCTGGCGGGTGAGTTCGACATGGTGGCGACCGATGCCCGTGGCCATGGCCGGTCCTCGCGGTGGGCGGCGGGGGTGCGGCCCACGGACCTGGCCGACGACGCCGCCATGGTGATCCGTGACGTGTTCGCCGGTCCCGTCGCTGTCTGGGGACACTCGATGGGGGCAGCGACCGCCACGCTGCTCGCCGCACGCCACCCCGACCTCGTGACCCGGCTCGTCCTCGAGGACCCTCCCTACTCGGCTGCCCTGCCCGCGACGGATGCCGAGCACGCGGCGGCCGACATGTGGGTACGGATCCGCGAGATGCTCCAGACCGTCCGCGAGGCGGCGCCGGAGGAGCGGGTCGCCCTCGCCCAACGAATGAACCCGGCCTGGCCGCCAGCAGAGCTGCCGGGGTGGGTCGAGTCGAAGCTCGACGTCGACGAGAACGTCCTGGGCGGCGACGTGATCGACCGCGACTGGCGCACGCCCCTCGCCTCGGTCACGGCTCCGGTCCTGCTCGTCATCGGCAGCCCGGAGCGTGGGAGCGCGGTGGACGACGCGACGGCTGAAGCGCTCGTACAGGCGCACCCCGACACCCAGGTGCGCAGGTTCCCCGTCGGCCACAACGTGCACCGGGAGGCGTACGAGGACGTGCTGGGGGCGGTACGTGCGTTCCTGACGCCCGCCCGCGAACCGTCATAGGTCCTCGCCGACCTGCACGGCTCCTCTCGCGGACCTGCACGGCTCCGCTCGCCGACCTCTACACGTCCTCTCGGGAACCTGGACGAAGTCCTGTCGGGGCCGTCAGACGGCCGAGGTCACTGAGGGTGCGAGGCGAGGTAGTCCTCGCGGACCTGCTTGCGCAGCACCTTGCCGAGCATCGAGGTGGGCAGCTCCTCGAGCGGGATGATCTCGCGCGGCACCTTGTACGCGGCGAGCCTCTCGCGGCACCACTCGATCACCGCCGCAGGGTCGAGGACCGACCCCGGTCTGACAAGGACCATCGCGACCACCCGCTCCCCGCCGTGCGGCGAGGGCACGCCGACGACGGCGGCGTCGGCGAGGTCGGGATGACCACGCAGCACCGCCTCGACCTCGGACGGGGACACGTTGAAGCCTCCCGTGATGATGAGCTCCTTGACCCGGTCGACGATCGTCGTGAAGCCGTCGGGGTCGACCGTGACGAGGTCGCCGGTCCGGAGCCAGCCGCCGGGCAGGAGCGTCGCCTGCGTCTCCTCGGGCATGTTCCAGTAGCCACTGAAGACCTGCGGTCCCTGGATCAGCAGCTCGCCCCGCTCGCCCTGCGCGACCTCACGGGTCGGGTCCTCGGGGTCGACGACCTTCATGGAGGTGCTGGGGAACGGGATGCCGATGGTCCCGGTACGCCGGCTCGGGTGGAACGGGTTGCCGAGGCAGACCGGTGACGCCTCCGTCATCCCGTACCCCTCGACGAGCAGCCCGCCGGACACCGACTCCCACAGCTGGACGACGGACTGGGGCAGGTTCATCGCCCCTGAGATGCAGTACTTCGCGCTGCGGAGCGAGATCCCGCGCTCCTGGGCCCGCTTCGCCGTGCGCTCGTAGATCGGCGGCACCGCGCAGTACACGGTCGGCGGCGACTTCCGCGCGGCGTCGAGCACCAGGTCGACGTCGAAGGAGGGGAAGATCACCAGACGCGCCTGCTTGAGGATCCCGTACGTGAGGAACAGGGTCATCCCGAACGCGTGGAACATCGGCAGGATCGCGTAGAAGACCTCCTTGCGGTACTGGGCGCCGTACATCCATGCCTCGCCCTGGCGGGCGTTGCTGTACAGGTTGAGGTGCGTGAGCATGGCGCCCTTGGGCACACCGGTGGTGCCGGACGTGTACTGGATCACGGCGAGGTCGGTGACGTCCGGCTTCGGGTGTGCCTCGTCGAGCGGGCCCGTGGCCAGCAGCTGCTTCCACGTCATCGTCCCCGGCGCGGGCTGAGTGAGCCTGGCGCGGGTCTCGCGGAGGTTCTTCAGGGGCAGCTGCAGCGCGAGGCGCTTGACGACCGGGAACGCGTCGAGGAGGTTGACGGAGACGATGTGCTCGAGCGGGAGGTCAGCCGGCAGCGCCTTGAGCTTGGGCACAGCGACGTCCCAGCAGATCGCGACCCGGGCGGTGTGGTCCTCGAAGATGTGGCGGAGCTCGCGCTCGGTGTACAGCGGGTTGTGCTCGACCACGACCGCCCCGAGGCGCAGCACGGCATAGAACGCGACGACGTGCTGGGGCGAGTTCGGCAGCACGATCGCCACGCGGTCGCCGGCCTGCACCCCGAGCCGTCTCAGGCCCTCCGCCGCCCGCGAGATCTGCTCCCCGAGCTGCGCGTACGTCGTCGTCCGTCCGAAGAACTCCGTGGCGACGGAGTCGGCCGCCTCCCGGACGGACCGCTCGACGAGCGCGACGAGCGACTCCGACGGCAGCTCGATCTCGGCCGGGACCCCCGGCTGGTAGTGCTTGACCCAGGGTGCGTCCACGGCCCGACACTACTGCCCGGCAGTCCCCGCGCAGCGGCGACCCGGCCCCGCGGCACGCGTCCGCGCGACCGTGCGGCGTCCTGTCGGTTCATCAAGGGCTGTAGGGAAACTGTCACACCCCACGACGGATTCGCCATGGATGTGCAGGCTTTCCATCACCCTTGATGAACCGACGGTCACCACTCGGGCGGGACGCCCGGCGCGGCCCTCGGCACGGCTCGGTAGAGTTGCGGCTTCCCGCACCCAAGGAGTAACGGATGGTCGACCTGGTCGGTCGGAGCTTCCTCAAGGAAGTCGACTTCACGCGCGAGGAGTTCGGCTACCTCGTGGACCTCGCCGCAGAGCTCAAGGCGGCGAAGAAGGCGCGACGCGAGACGACGATGCTCGAAGGGCTCAACCTCGCCCTCATCTTCGAGAAGACCTCGACCCGCACCCGGGCCGCTTTCGAGGTGGCCGCGTACGACCAGGGCGCCCACGTCACGTACCTCGACCCGTCCGGCTCCCAGATCGGCCACAAGGAGTCCCCCAAGGACACGGCCCGCGTGCTGGGCCGCATGTACGACGGGATCGAGTACCGGGGCGCCGGCCAGTCGATCGTCGAGGAGCTCGCGAAGTACGCCGGCGTGCCGGTGTGGAACGGGCTCACCAACGAGTGGCACCCCACGCAGAGCCTGTGCGACCTGCTGACCATGCGGGAGCACACCGGGAAGGACTTCTCCGACATCTCGTTCGCGTACGTGGGCGACTCCCGCTACAACACCGGCAACTCGCTCCTCGTGACCGCGGCGCTCATGGGCATGGACGTACGGATCGTGGCGCCCACACCGCTTCAGAACTGGCCGCACATCGTGCGGCAGGCGCAGGCGCTGGCCGCGGAGTCGGGCGCCCGGATCACGATCACCGACGACGTCGACGCCGGCGTGAAGGGCGTGGACGTCGTCTACACCGATGTCTGGGTGTCCATGGGCGAGCCGAAGGAGGTGTGGCTCGAGCGGGTGCCGATGCTCCTGCCGTACCGGGTCGACCGGAGCCTCCTGGACCGTACGGGCAACCCCGACGTGAAGTTCATGCACTGCCTGCCCGCGTTCCACGACCTCAACACGTCCCTCGGCTCGGACGTGCAGCGGCTGTCCGGCATCGTCGACGGCCTGGAGGTGAGCGACGAGGTCTTCGAGTCCGAGGCCAGCATCGTGTTCCACCAGGCGGAGAACCGCCTCCACACGATCAAGGCCATCCTCGTCGCGACGCTGGTCGGCGCATGAAGGTCCTCATGGTCTGCACCGGCAACATCTGCCGCTCGCCGATGATGGAGCGGGTGGCGGCCGCGCACCTCGCCCGTGAGGGCGTGGACGTGCGCGTCACCTCAGCCGGCACGTCGAGCGAGGAGGCGGGCAATCCCATCGACCACCGCGCGCGCCGGGTGCTGGAGCGAGCCGGGTACGACGCGGGCCACCACCGCGCCCACCAGGTGACGGCCCGCGAGCTGGCCGACGCCGACCTCGTCATCGCGGCGGAGGAGCACCACCGGCAGCGGCTGCTCCGGCTCGTCCCCGAGGCCGACGTGCGGCTGCTCAGCGACTTCGACCCCGATGTGGCGGACGGTACGGGCCTGCCGGACCCCTGGTACGGGCCGGACTCGGACTTCGACGAGACGCTGACGGCGGTGGAGGCCGCGATGCCGGGCCTCCTGGCTCACCTCAAGGAACGGACGAACTGGGAGCCGGGCGTCAGGACGCTGTGAGCCGAAGCGCCGGAACGGACGGCGCGCAGCGTCACGCCGGGACGACGCGCAGGTTCGAGAAGTAGGCCTCCGTGCCCACGTCGACGAACAGCCCGATGTCGCCGCGCGGGGCGGCGGCCCGGTTCACCGGGATGACGAGTGACTCGTCGCCGTCGACGAGAGCGACGAGGCGGTTGCCGTCGATCTGGACGGCCACGTGCGTCCACTGATCCCCGGCCGAGGTCGAGTCGGCCGGGCCGGTGGGCTCCAGCCTCTCGAAGGGCCACTCCTTGTACGTGACGAACTGCGCGGCGCGACGGACGTACGACGACGGCGGCCTCGAGGGGGTGCCGTTGAGGGGACGGACTTCCACCCTCGTCGAGCGACGCTCACGATGCGACACCCGGTAGGCGAGGCCCGCGAGCGGGACGGCGGCGGGCGACGCCCCGTCGTACAGGCGGCTGCACACGTCGACCTCGAGCGCGACGTCCTCGAAGCACATCGGCAGCGAGATGAAGGTCGGGAGGTCCACGCTGGAGCCGCCGGGCTCCGGGTAGCGGGTCATGTCCCTCGACAGCCTCACCGTCAGGGACGTACGGCCATGGAGACGCCTGACTCGGGCCACGTCGCAGTGTGCGACGGCTCGCCCGGGCATGAACGCAAGGTCGTACGTCATGTCCATTCGGTCAGCTCCGTTCCGGGATGCCCTTGCATGGACCACAGTTCCATACCCGATCGGGCCCTCGTGTCACGCAAGGCCAAAGAACTCTCATCCGATGTGGTGGAATGGCCGGTCGTGTCCAAGAAGTCGCTGGTGGTCGGGTTGTGCGCGGGGGTGCTCGCCATCGCCTTCGAGTCGATGAGCGTGGGCACCGCGATGCCCGCAGCCGCAGCGGATCTCGGCCAGCGCGAGCTGTACGCGTGGGTCTTCTCCCTGTTCGTCATCGGGATGATGGCGACGACGGTGATCGGCGGGCGGATCGCGGACGCGCACGGACCCGTCGCGCCGCTGTACGTGGGGATCGCTGTCTTCGGGGTGGGCCTTCTCGTCTCGGGGTTCGCCCCCGCCATGGCCGTCCTGCTCCTCGGCCGCACCCTGCAGGGCGTCGGCAGCGGTCTCGTGAACATCGGGTGGGCCGTCGTCCTCGCCCACGCGTTCGACGCGAAGGAGCGCCCCACGCTCATGGGGCTGTTCTCGACCTGCTGGGTCGTCCCGTCGTTCATCGGACCGCCGATCGCCGCCTGGCTGACCAGGACGCTGAGCTGGCACTGGGTCTTCTTCTCCGTCGTTCCGATCCTCGTCATCGCGGGGGTCCTGTGCGCCAAGCCGCTGGCGCTGCTGCGTCGTGAGCACTCCCTCGACCCCGACGGGGAGCAGCCCCGACCCGTCCCGTACTGGGCGGCGCTGGCGACGGGACTGGGCGTGGCTGCGCTCCAGTTCGCCGGGCAGCAGTTCGCGGACGGACAGGCCGGCACGTCCTGGACGATCTGGGTGTCGCTCGCCGTCGGCGCCGTGCTTCTGGTCCTCGGCGTGCCACGGCTGCTGCCCGTACGAGCGCCGGCCGGCACCGCCGGGCCCGGCCGGCGGTCGTCGATCCTCACGGTGCTCGGAGCGCGCTTCCTCATCGCCGGGCCGTTCTTCGGGGCGCAGTCGTTCCTGCCGCTCATGATGGTGGAGCAGCACGGATGGAGCCTGCTGCTCGCGGGAGGCCTGCTGACCGTCGGGGCCATCGGCTGGACGGCGGCCTCGTGGGTGCAGTCGCGCTCGATCCCGTGGCTCCCCCGCGGGCGCATCATCCTCGTGGGCAACATCACCCTGACCCTCGCGCTGGCGGCCGTCGGTCTCGGTGCAGCCCTGCCCTCGCTGTGGCTGGGCGTCATCGTGGCCGGCTGGGTCCTCGCCGGGTTCAGCATGGGTTTCGCCGTGACCTCCACCTCCCTGGCCGTCATCAACCTGTCCGAGCCGCTCGCGCAGGGCCGCAACAACGCCGCGCTGCAGGTCAGCGACAACCTCGGCAGCAGTGTCCTCGTGGCGGTCGCCGGCACGATCTACGCCGCGCTCCACCCGTCCGGCGACCTGGCCCTCACGTACGGGACGCTGCTGGTCGCCATGGTCGTCGCTGCGGTCGCCGGCGTGGCCGTGTCGAGCCGGATCGGCCCGCTGCGGGACCCGGCGTGAGGTGAGCGCGCCTCCTGCCCCGTCGGTTCGCCGTGCTGGACCGACGGGTGCCGCCGACCGCGGGTACCCCCGCCACCAGGTCGTTCCGGTGGCTCGGTGCCGTCGTGAGGACCCTGGCGTTGACCAGGGCCGCCTCCCTCACGCGGCGTGGTACCCGCGGTCGTCCGGTGGCGGCTCTCAGCCCGGCGGACTCACCACAGACGCCGGGCGAGAGCTGGAGGCCGCGACCGCAGGCCGGGCGCGGAGCCTCGAGCCCCGCCCGTCCGCGATGTCCCTCCGCGACCTCGTCATGCCAGTAGTCCACCGCCATCGGATGTGTCCGCAGTGGCAGGCGACTGTGGGTCTCCTGTGAGCACAGTGGCCCTTCAGTGCACCTCAGGAAGGGTCCTCCAGTGCACATCAGGGGAGGCCGCTACGACAACGGGGAACGCGCCCGGGAACGACAAAGGGCCCACGGCAGCTGCCGTCGGCCCGTAGAGGATCTGCTCGCTTGTGGCGCGGGCCCGCCGGGGGGATAGGGGGCCCGCGCCGCAATCGAGCAGATGGTCCATGCTTGCATGTTCTGGGCCCTTGCGCCAGTCATCGGGAGAGCGTTTGTCGGGGATTGAGCAACATCTTTTCGGCGTTGAGGGGGCGTGAACAGCTTCGACGTGGTCGTCGTGGGCGCCGGGCAGGCGGGGCTCAGCGCGGCCCATGCTCTCGTCACCGGCGGCCTCGACAGGGAACGGTTCTCCGTCCTCGACGCGAACCCGGGACCGGGCGGCGCCTGGCGCCACCGCTGGCCCTCGCTCACGCTCGGTGCGGCCCACCGCGTCCATCCCCTGCCCGGGCTCCCGCTGCCCGAGGCGGATCCGGCAGAACCGGCATCCGCCGTCGTCGCACGCTACTTCGGCGAGTACGAGCGCGCCTTCGACCTCCCGGTCCGGCGACCGGTGCGAGTGACCGCGGTGACGGGGACGGACCTCGACGAGCCGCTCAGGCTGGAGACCACTGCCGGACGGTTCGACGCCCTCACGCTCGTCAACGCGACGGGAACCTGGGAGCGCCCGTACTGGCCCTACTACCCGGGACGCGAGACGTTCCGTGGACGGCAGCTGCACACGCACGACTTCCGCTCGGCGGAGGAGTTCCGCGGCCGGCACGTGGTCGTGGTGGGTGCGGGGACCTCGGCCGTCCAGTTCCTCCTCCAGCTCGACGCCGCGGGAGCGACGACGACGTGGCTGACTCGACGGGAGCCGGAGTTCACGAGGCGGGCCTTCGACGAGGAGTGGGGCCGGGACGTCGAGGCGGCGGTCAACGCGATCACCGCGGCAGGACGACCGAGCGGGAGCGTCGTCTCGTACACGAAGCTGCCGCTCACGGAGGCGTACGAGGCGGGGATCGCGTCGGGGGTGCTCGTGTCGCAGGGGCCGCTCGCGGAGATCGTGCCGGACGGGGTCCTGCTGGCGGACGGTCGGCACGTCCGTGCGGACGCGATCCTCTGGGCCACGGGCTTCAGGCCGTCACTGGGCCACCTCGCGCCCCTTCAGCTCCGCGAGCCGGGCGGCGGCATCATCGTCGACGGTGTGCGCGTCGCGAAGGACCCTCGGGTGTTCCTCGTGGGGTACGGGGCATCGGCATCGACGCTCGGCGCCACCCGCGCGGGACGGCAGGCGGCGAGAGCTGCCCTGGCCCGCGTGGGCGAGGATCTGAGAGGCCGGGCGCCGGCACGTCGGGCTCAGTGACAGAGTGGGTGGGAGCCGGCGACCTGGAAGGGCTCGCTCGACGGCGCCCTGCGAACGAAGGAGACAGTGTGGACGCTCGTGACATCCTGGTCGACGCGGCGGGACGGCCGATGGACAGCGCGGAGCAGGTCCTGGAGGGCTTGTCCCCGGAGACCGCCAACCGCATGCCCGACAACCTCCACTCCTCCATCTCGTGGCTGGTCTGGCACTCGGGTCGTCAGATGGACGCACAGCTCTCGCGCCTGTCGGGCGCTCCTCAGGTCTGGCGGGACGGTGGCTGGGTCGGGCGGTTCTCCCTCGACCGCCCGGACGACGCCAGCGGCTTCGGCGACAAGCCGGCGGACGTCGCGAAGGTGAGGGTGTCGGACACGGCACTGCTGACCGGCTACCTCGGCGCGGTCGTGGAGGCCCTCGTCGCGTACGTGCGCAGCCTGTCCGACTCCGACCTCGACGACGTCATCGGACACTTCGGCGGTCAGCCGGTGACCCGGGGCGTACGGATCGTCAGCATGATCGACGACGCGGTCGCGCACGTCGCCCAGGCGGCATACCTGCGCGGCCTCCTCGAGAACTGGCGCATCGGGTACTGAGGCTCGCGCCGGCGCCCGCCAAGCGCCCCGAGAGCTGTAACCCGGCGGTAACACGACGCGACCCGGCCTGAAAACTGGAGCCGGTTGAGTGGTGCCATGGCGGGATCTCTGAGTGCTCTCGACTTCTTCGCGGCCAAGCTGGCGTTCGAGGTCACCCCGGACGCGCTGTCGACGGCGCTGACCGGCCCCACCCCGCCCACGGTCGTCGACACCCGGCCGCTGTCCGCCTGGCGGCGGGGGCGGGTACCGGGTGCGCTGCACATCCCGTACGAGCGGCTGGGTTCGTTCGACCCTGACCTGCTGCCGGACGAGGACGCGGACATCGTCGTGTACTCGTGGGGCCGGGACGACCTCGGCGGGGCGAGGGCGGCCGTCGCGCTGCTGCGTCAGGGCTACATGCAGGTGCGCGAGCTCGTCGGCGGGTTCGACGCGTGGGAGGACGCGGGCTTCGAGGTCGTCGCCGAGCCGGGCCAGGTGCGGCACCTGCCCACGCCGGTCTCCGTGACCCGGCCCGTCCGCCCTCAGCACTCGGCCGGCGCCAGCTCGTTGACGGCGGCGAGGCCGTTGAGCGTACGGGGGTAGCCGATGAACGGCACGAGCTGGCTCAGGGCGTCGAGCAGCACCTGACGGCCCGTGCCGACGCGGAGGTTCCCGGACACGTGGCTCCGTACCTGCGAGTCGCACCCGCCGTGCGCGACGAGCAGCACGAACGTGAGCAGCTCGCGCGTGACGAGGTCGATGCCCCCACGCGTGTACGTGTCGCCGAAGCAGTTCTCGGTGAGCCAGCGCTGGATGTGGGCGGTGTCCGGCGTGGCCGTCGCATGCATCTGCCGCAGCCGGTCCTCGCCCACGATCGCCGCCTGCGCCGCGAAGCCCTTCTCGAACCGCGTCTCGGGCGTCGTCGTCGACTGGCCGGGCAACGGGAGCACCACGCCGCGGGCGGCCAGCACCTCGTCGGCGATCGTGACGAAGTCGACGACCTCGCTCATGCCGAGGTACGGGATGGCGTGGTACACCACCTCCTTCACCTCCACCGGCGTGACGCCGTTGTCGAGGGCCCTGCCGACGAGGAGGCGGAACTCCGTCCGGGCCTGGCACGCGATCTGGGCGGCCAGGAGGACGAGGAAGCGGGTACGGGTCTCGAGCGATCCGTGCTCGTACACCTCGCCCCAGGCGAAGCGGTCGACGTAGTCGGGCATCTCCGCGTCGGGATGGGCAGGATCCGTCGGCGCGACGAGGCGGTCGTGGGTGGCGTCGGACATGTTCCCCCTAGAAGGAGCGCGGGATGTGCGGGGCGTAGTGCTCTTCGAGAGCGGTCACCTCGTCGTCGGTGAGGACGAGGTCGAGGGCGGCGACGGCGTCGGTGAGGTGGTGGAGCTTCGTCGGACCGACGATCGGCGCGCTGACGACAGGCTTGGACAGGACCCACGCGAGGGCGACCTGGGCCATCGGTACGCCACGGGCCTCGGCCACACGCTGGACGGCGTCGACGATGGGTGCGTCGGCGTCCTGGTCGTACCGCTTGCCGACCGGGTCGACGTCCATCCGCGCCGTCGTCTGCCCCCACGGTCGCGCGACACGGCCCTTCGCCAGTGGCGAGAAGGGGATCGAACCGACTCCCTGGTCGGCCAGGAGGCCGAACATCTCGCGCTCCTCCTCACGCATGATGAGGTTGTACTCGTCCTGCATCGACACGAACGTGGTCCAGCCGTGGAGCTCCGCCGTGTACTGCATCTTCGAGAACTGCCACGCCCACATGGCCGAGGCCCCGATGTAGCGCGCCTTGCCGGACTTGACGACGTCGTGGAGCGCCTCCATGGTCTCGGCTACCGGGGTGTTCGGGTCGAAGCGGTGGATCTGATAGAGGTCGACGTAGTCGGTGCCGAGGCGCCGCAGCGAGGCGTCGATGTTCTCCATGATCGCCTTACGCGACAGGCCGGAGCCGCCGGGGCCGGCGTGCATGGGGAAGTGCACCTTCGTCGCCAGGACGATGTCCTCGCGCCGGCTGTACGTGCGGATCGCCTTGCCGACGATCTCCTCGGACGTTCCGAGCGAGTAGACGTTCGCGGTGTCCCAGAACGTGATGCCGAGCTCGACGGCCTGCGCGAAGAAGGGCTGGGCCTCGTCCTCGCCCAGCGCCCACTGGTTGAAGCCGCTGGCGGTGTCGCCGAAGCTCATGCACCCGAGGGCGATCCGGCTGACCTTGAGCCCCGACCTCCCGAGCCGTGTGTACTGCATGGTGTTCCTCCTGCTGTGTGGTGTGTGAGGTCGTCACACGTGTCGACCGGCAGCCGGGTGAGGGCCCCCTCGGACAGGGCTAGGCCGTACGAGCCCGAGCGACTGCCGTCTCGTACTCCTCGTCGGTCACGTGCTCCGCCCAGACGACGACGGGGTTCGCCGGATCGGCGGGGGAAGCGCTGATCGCGAGGTGCGACATGTACGTGTCGGGCATCGCCGCGTGCCAGTGCCGCTGGCCCGGCGGCGTCCAGGCGGTGATGCCCGGCCGCAGCACGATGACCTCGTCGTCGGTCACGACGAGCCCGTACCCCTCGGTGCAGTGGAGCGTCTGGCCCGTCGCGTGCGTGTGCCAGGCGTTGCGCGCACCCGGCGTGAAGTGGACCGCCACGACCGTACAGCCCGCGTCCGGGCCGGTGACGGCGTCCACGTACACGTCCCCGATGAACTGGGCTGGCGCTCCCTTGCCGGTGGGGCGACTCGGCAGCTGCTCCACGTCACGCCCCCTTCGTGGCCAGAGGCCGTACCAGCGACTTGATCGCGCGGCGCGAGTCCATCGCCGCGTACGCCTCCGCGATCTCGGACAGCGGCAGCTCGAGGTCGAAGACGAGTCCCGGGTTGATGGTGCGGGAGAGGACGAGGTCGAGCAGGTGCGGAAGGTACGCGCGGCAGTTCGCCGGGCCGCCCTTGATGCCGATGTTCTTCCAGAAGAACCGTTCGGTCGGCAGGTCGCCGTGCGGGACGCCGACGAGGCCGATGCTGCCGCCCACGCGGACTGTGCCGGCCGCCTGGAGCCGCGCCTCCTCGGTGCCGACACACTCGAGCACACAGTCCGCGCCGATGCCGTCCGTCAGCGCCTGGACGGCCGCGATGCCGGCGTCGTCGCGCTCCGCGACGACATGGGTGGCGCCGAACGACCTCGCCACCTTCTGCCGTGCCTCGTGCCGGCTCATGGCGATGACCGTCGGAGCGCCGAGCTGGACCGCGGCGAGAACGGCGCACAGGCCCACGGCTCCGTCGCCCACCACGGCCACGCTCGTGTCCGGGCCGACGCCGGCGGAGACCGCTGCGTGCCAGCCCGTGCACATCACGTCCGACAAGGTGAGGATGCTGGGGATGAGGTCCTCGTCCGGCATCCCCGGCGTCGCGACGAGGGTACCGTCCGCGAGCGGGACCCTCAGCCTCTCGGCCTGGCACCCCTCGTAGTGGGCCGCGTTGAGGCAGTTGGCCGTGGCGCCCTTGCGGCAGGCGGCGCACGTGTTGTCGCAGGGGTTGAATCCGCCGACGACGAAGTCGCCGGGCTTCACGGACGTGACCGCGTCGCCGACGGCCTCGACCACGCCGCAGTACTCGTGGCCGATCGGCGTCGGCTTGGGCACGGGGGCGATGCCGCGGTACCGCCACAGGTCGGAGCCGCAGACGCAGGCGGCCGTGACGCGGATCACGGCGTCGGTGGGCTCGACGATGGTGGGCTCGGGACGCTCCTCGTAGCGGACGTCCCCGGGTGCGTGAATGACTGCTCCGTACATGCCACTCACCCCACCACATGCGTCGAGCGCGTGGGAGACACTGCGAAGACCCCTCTCGCCGGGACCTGGCGGGGGAGCACGGAACTCGTGCCTCCGCACGGTGTTGCCGTGAGCGTCGGGTCGAGCGGCTCGCTACGACCTCGGCGGCACGACGCCGCCACGCTCCAGGTAGCCGAGCAGTCCGTCCGTGAGCGGGAGGCTCTCCAGCTCGTCGAACCGCACCCACCGGACGTCCGCGGCGTCGTCGCCGGCGCGCAGGGATCCGCCCACCACGGTGGCCGCGAAGTCGTGGACCTCGAAAGCGCGGTCGCCCGCGGGGATGACGAGGTCCCACAGCTCCTGGCCGATCCGCACCTCGAGGCCCGTCTCCTCGTACGCCTCCCGAGCGGCGGCCTCCTCCAGGGTCTCGCCCGGCTCGACCCGCCCGCCCGGTACGGACCAGCGGCCGAGCATCGGCTCGTGGCCCCGCTGGACGAGCAGGATGGCGTCGCCGTCGACGATCACGGCGCTGGCTCCGAGGATGTGGTCGGTCACGTCACCCATTCTGGGCGACCGGCACCCGCGGGTCATCGGCCCGTGCGGGTGCAGCCCGGCGACGCCCGTACCGGCTAGGCTGCCGGTCATGACGGGATCTCCCGGTCGCCGAGGCACGCGGCGCTGAGCGCACGCGTGCCTGCCCCCTCTCACTGCCAGGCAGGCTCCGCGGCACGGCCAGCGCACTAGACGCCCCGACCCCCGCGACCAGAAAGTCCCACCGTGTTCGTCCTCGCCTTGGCCTACCTCGCCTTCGCCAGCCTCGCGCTGCCACCCTCCATGCTCGGCGTGGTGTGGCCCTCCATGCGGCTCTCCCTCGCCCAGCCCCTCAGCGCCGCCGGCCTCGTGCCGCCCGTCGGCGTGCTCGCCGGGCTGGTCTCCACGACCCTCGCTCCGTACCTCGTCCGGCGTTTCGGCGTCGGCCGGATCCTCACGTCCGGCACGCTGGGGTCCGTCGCCTCGCTCGCCATCTGCGGCACCAGCGCCACCATGTGGCAGTTCCTCGCCGGCGTCGTCGTGGGCGGGCTGTCCGCGGCGGCCGTCGACACCACGCTCAACGTGTTCGCGGCACGGACGTTCGGGCCGCGGCAGATCAACCTCATGCACGCGTCGTACGGAGTCGGCGCGGCGGTGTCTCCCCTGATCGTGACGGTGATCATCGTGTCCGGCGCGAGCTGGCGCTGGTCGTACGTCATCGTCGGGGCCCTCCAGCTCGTCGTCGCGCTGGTCTTCGCCGTGACCCGGCGGCGCTGGGACGTCCCGGTTCCCGAACCAGCCGCCACACCATCCCGTACGACACGGGTCTGGAGCCTCGACGCGATCCTCGGCATGCTCCTCGCGGCCGTCCAGAACGGCATCGAGGCAGCCGTCGCGATCTGGGCGTTCACGTACCTGACGGGTCTGGGCACCGCCACCGTCGTCGCCGGCGGGCTCGCGTCCGGCTACTGGCTCACGCTCGTCGTCGGCCGTGTCGGGTTCGGGTCACTGGCGGAGCGGATCGGCCCCTGGAGAGTGATGGGGATCGCGGTCGGGCTGCTGCTCGTCGCGGCGGTCCTCGCGGACGTCCAGCTGCCCGCACCCGCCATGGCCGCGGTGCTCCTGTTCGGCGTGGGCGCGGCCCCCATGTACCCGCTGCTCGTCCTCACGACCGCCGCCCGTACGTCGCACGCGGTCGCCGACCGGGTCATCGCGTTCCAGGCCGCCGCCTCGTCGATCGGCAACGCCATCACCCCGGGCCTCATCGGCCTCGCGATCGGCGTCCAGCTCCGGTCCTTCGGCTGGGCTCTCGCAGCGCTCTGCCTCACCGCCGCGATGCTCCTTGCCGTCATGCACCGACGGGTACGGGCTCGTCCGGCGGCAGGTCCTTCCTGACCCTGCTCCAGGCAGTCTGCGATCTCGGGGACCGGCCGGTCAGTGGCCCTCGTCGCCGATGTCGTACAGCTCGTCGTCCTCGAAGTCCACCGTGCGCTCGCCGAGCTTGTCGATCGGCTTCTCCCGCGGCGCGACGACGGCGACGGCGACGGCCGTCGTGACGGGTACGGACAGCACGAGCCCGATGGAGCCGACGAGGGACCGTACGACCTCGCCCGCGAACTGCTCGCGCAGCAGCATGCTGAACAGCGGCCTCTCGTACACCGTCAGCAGCAGCAGGACGCTCATGATGGCGCCCGCGGACGCGAAGAGGATGGTGTAGACGCTCGACGCGATGTGGTCGCGGCCGATGCGCATCGCCTTGACGAACAGGTCCCTCGGGGACTGCCCGCCGATGCCGGCGAGCTCCCAGACGGCCGAGGCCTGCGTGATCGTCACGTCGTTGAGGACGCCGAGGCCCGCGATGATGACGCCGCAGATCACGACCGAGGTGAGTGTGAGGTCCGGCGCGGTCGCCGAGAGCATGACGTCGTCCTCGCTGGCCACGCCCGTGAGGTGCGCCCACTTCGTCGCGCCCCAGCCCAGGAAGGCTGAGAGGAGTAGCCCGAACAGCGTGCCGACAAGGGCTGTCGTGGTGCGCGCCGAGAATCCGTGGGTCGTGTACAGGACGACGAACATGATCGCCGACGACCCCACGAGGCCGACGAGCACGGGATCGTGGCCGACGATGAGCGCCGGGAACATGAACTGGGTGAGGATGAAGCCGGAGAACGCCAGGCCCGCCACGGCGAGCGCGCCTCGCCAGCGCGCGACGGCGATGACGGCCGCCACGAACAGGATCGCCAGCGCCACCATCGGGAGCGTGCGCTGGAAGTCGGCGAACTGGTAGCCGGGCTCACCGCCCTTGATCGGCGTCCGGTACAGGGTGACGCCCGTCCCCGGGGTGACGCCCGACGCGTACACCGCCGCGGTCACGGTGACCTGTACGGACTGGCCCTTCTCAGGTCCCTCGTCGAGCCGGACCGTCAGCTGGCCGCACTTCGAGCCGTCACCCGTGGCCGAGCCGGACACCGCGTCGCAGTTCGTCTCGGTCACCGCCGTCACGGTGCCCTTCGGGATCGTGAGCCCTGGGACCGCCACCGTCGTGTTGTCCTGGCTGAGGTGCGCGGAGACGTTGTGCGGCCACAGCCACACCAGGGCGGCCACGGTCCAGATCGCCAGCGGGATGAGGATCCAGACGAGCGTACGGAGCGTGCGCCGGGACCTCAGGGCGTCCGCGGCCGCGGTGGCCTGCTCGGCGATGTGGTGATGAGCCATCTGCCTACCTACCCTTGCGCGTGTGACCTCGGGACCGCCCCAATCTACCGACCGGTGCTGGGTGGCGCCCGTCCGGAGAACGGTGCGTGGAGCGGCCCTGCTTCTCGACCCCTGCGTGTCGCGACTGCGGCGCGGTATCGCCGACCCGACGCTCCGGCGCGCGCCGTCGGGGTGGTGGCGGACGGCGAGGAGCCCGTACGGGCCGGGGCTGCAGCAGCTCGTACGGTCGGGCGACGACGTCGTGACCACGTGCTGGGGGCCGGGCGCCGAGTGGCTCGCGGAGCAGTCGCCGCGGCTGCTGGGATCGGCGGACGAGGTGTCCGGCTTCGACCCGCGGCCGCACCGGGCGGTCGCCGAGGCGCACCGGCGCCGGCCGTGGCTGCGCCTCGGGCGTACGGACCTCGTCCTCGATGCCCTGGCCCCCACATCGATCGAGCAGGTGGTGACCGGCAAGGAGGCGTTCCGTGCCCAGCGCCTGCTGCTGCAACGCTTCGGCGATAGTCCTCAGGGGCCCGCGACCGAGGAGACGCACCCGGCGTACGGGATGCGTGTCCCCTTGTCAGCGGAGCAGTGGCTCTCGATTCCCAGCTGGGAGTTCCTGCGAGCAGGCGTCGAGGAGCGTCGGACGCGTGCGATCGTCGCCGGTGCCCGTACCGCGAGGTCCCTGGAGCGGCTGGCGTCCGGGGAGTTCACCGGCGACAGGGACGCGGCGCTGCGGTCGCTCCCCGGCGTCGGGCCCTGGACGGCCGCGAACGTCCGCCAGCGGGCGCTGGGGGACGCCGACGCGTGGAGCATCGGCGACTACCACGTGGGCAGGAACATCAGCTACACCCTCGTCGGCGAGCAGCTCGACGACGACGCCGTGACGGAGCTGCTCGAGCCGTACCGCGGCCACCGGTTCCGCGTCGAGGTCCTCCTCGCCGCCATGCCGGCCCCCGAGCGCCACGGCCCGAGGCGCACGCTGCCGACCCACTTCCCCCGCTGAGCCGCTCCGGGAGACAACCTGAGCCGCTCGGGGAGAGCAGTGGCCCGTTCGGGGAGAGAATCCACACGCTCGAGGAGAGAGCCTGGAGACGTCTCCCAGAGCACGTGGGCACGTCCGCGAGAAGACCTGTACAGCCGCCCGCTACTCAGGCTCGGGGTGCT
>DASSQF010000259.1:0-5726 GCA_035702685.1 Propionibacteriaceae bacterium | reverse complement strand
ACACGTCGTTCGCGTACGAGGACGCCCAGGTCGAGCTGCGCGACGATGTGGTTCGCGTCTCGCTCACGGTCAGGAACACCGGTGCCCGGGACGGCGCCGAGACCGTACAGCTGTACGTGCGCAACGCGCCCAGCGCGGTCTTCAAGGCCGACAAGGAGCTTCGCGGGTTCGCCAAGGTGCCTGTGCGGGCCGGCGGCTCGGAGCGGGTCCACATCGCCTTCCCGCTGTCCGACCTGGCCTACTGGGACGTCCGCGCCCACGAATGGGTCCTCGAAGGGGGACGGTACGAGATCTGCCTGGCGGCCTCGGTCGCCGACGTCCGACTCGCCCTCCCTCTCGACGTCTCCGGGCCACCGTCGAACTCGCCGTACCCGCCGGAGATCGACCGCGCCTACGCCGCACCGCCGGTCGCGGTTCCCGCGTGCTTCGCGGCCCTGCTCGGCCAACCGGTCCCAGCCGACCCGCCGTCCCGGTTCACCCTGGACACCCGCCTCGTCGACGCACGGCACACGCTGGTCGGCCGGATCCTGTACGCGGCCGTTCTGGCCCGGGCCCGCCTCGACCACCGCCGAGCCCGACGCCTGCCCGACTCGCTCGAGCGCGACGCACGCGTCACGAACACGCACTTCGTCCTGCGGATGATGCCCAACATCTCGCTCCGGGCCATGGTCATGTCGTCCCGTGGCGCGCTGACCTACCCCGTCGCCGAGGCGCTCGTCGAGCTCGCGGCGCGCCACCCTGTCCGCGCCGTACGAGCGATCCGGAACTCCCGTCGAAGGAGCCATGCGTCATGAGGATCTCCCGTCTCACCGTCGCCGGCCTCGAGGAGGGGTGCGTCACCGACGAGCCGCCGCGCATCGCGTTCGCGCTCGAGTCCGAGGTCCCCGGCGAGGGCCTGGCCGGCGCCACCATCACCGTCGGCGAGTGGTCGGTCCAGACCACCGACCAGGTCGGCACGCTCTACACCGGGCCGCTCGACCCGTACACCGACTACACCGTCGAGGTGACGGCGACCGGCACGAGCGGCGCTCAGGCTCTCGCGGCCACGACGTTCCGTACTGGCCGGCTCGCCACGCCCTGGACCGCCCGGTGGATCACCGACCCGACAGTCCGTACGCCCCCGAAGCTCTCGCCGGTCCCGATGGCGTTCCGCCACGACGTGACCCTCCGCCCCGGCATCCGGCGCGCCTGGGTGGAGGCGACGGCGCTGGGCGTGTACGAGCTCCGGATCAACGGCACCAAGGCCGGGAACGACTACTTCGCGCCAGGCTTCACCTCGTACGCCCACCAGATCCAGTACCAGACGTACGACGTCACCGACCTCCTCACGGACCAGACGGTCATCGAGGCGGTCGTCGCCGGCGGCTGGGCGGTCGGCTCGTTCACCCACCAACGGAAGAGCGCGATCTACGCCGACCGGCAGGCGTTCCTCTGCGAGCTGCACGTGGAGTACGAGGACGGGAGCTCGGACCTCGTCGCGACCGGCCCCGACTGGCAGGTGGCCACGGACGGCCCGTACCGGGTGGCGGAGTGGTACGACGGCGAGACGTACGACGCGCGGGTCACGGCGGCGTCGATGAGCTGGAAGCCGGCGTCGGTGACGACACCGCGCGGCAAGCCACGGCTCGTCGCCGCGTACGGCGCGCCGGTCCGGCGCCAGCAGGTGCTCACGCCCGTCTCCCGGAGCACCGCTCCCAGCGGAGAGACCGTGTACGACTTCGGCCAGAACTTCGCCGGTGTCGTCAGCGCCCGCCTCCACGGTCAGCGGGGGCAGACCGTGACCTTCCGCCACGCGGAGGTGCTCGTCGACGGCGAGCTGTTCACGCAGTCGCTCCGGACCGCCAAGGCGACGGCGACGTACGTGTGCGTCGACGGCGAGCAGGAGTACTCGCCCCGCCTCACGTACATGGGCTTCCGGTACGTCGGCGTCCGCGGCATCGACCCGGACGACCTCGAGCTCACGGCGCTCGTCCTGCACTCCGAGGTACGACTGACGGGCAGCTTCAGCTGCTCGAACGACCTTGTCAACGGGCTCCAGCACGCCATCGAGTGGGGCGGCCGGTCCAACTTCGTCGACATCCCGACCGACTGCCCGCAGCGCGACGAGCGCGAGGGCTGGACGGGAGACCTCGCCGTGTTCGCCTCGACGGCGTCGTTCCTCTTCGACACGAGCAGGTTCTACGACAAGTGGCTCCGCGACCTCAGCGCCGAGCAGGGACGTGGGGGCGGCATCCCCATGGTCGTGCCCAAGGCCGGCAACGGCTTCCCCACGATGGCCACCTCGTGCTGGGGCGACGCGTGCATCCTCGTCCCCTGGGCCGAGTACCTCGCCCGAGGGGACCTCGAGCTTCTGCGACGGCAGTACCCGACGATGGTCCGCTTCCTCCGCGCTGCTCGCTGGTGGTCGGGCCTGTTCTCCGTACGACCCGAGAGGCGGCTCGTCTGGCGGTTCCCGTTCCACTTCGGCGACTGGACCTCGCCCGAGGGGAACGTCAAGGACTGGCTGGCGCGGGGGAAGTGGATCGGTACGGCGTACTTCGCCAACTCGTGCGGGATCGTCGCGCGCATCGCCGATCTCCTCGGCAAGTCCGAGGACGCGGCGTACCACCGGGACCTCCAGGCGCGCATCGCCCGCGCGTACCGTCGCGCCTTCACCGACGGCCACGGCCGCCTCGCGGACGAGTTCCAGACCGGGTACGTGCTCCCGCTCCACTTCGGCATGACGCAGGGCGAGGAGACCGAGGCGATGGCGGACAACCTCGTCGGGCTCGTCGAGCGGGCCGGCGGACATCTCTCCACAGGCTTCCCCGGAACCCCGTACCTCCTCTTCGCGCTGTCGGACAACGGCCGGCTCGACGCGGCGTACGACCTGCTCCTGCAGACGACCTCGCCGTCGTGGCTGGCGATGATCGTGGCCGGCGGGACGACGATCTGGGAGCGCTGGGACGCGCTCCGGCCGGACGGCACGGTCAACGTGTCCGACCTGCGCAGCGGTTCCTCCGAGGACACGAACGGCGGCATGGTCTCCTTCAACCACTACGCGGCCGGTGCCGTGGGGGACTGGCTGTACCGGCGGGTGGCGGGTCTCGAACCGGTCGACGGCGGCTACAGGACGTTCCGGGTCGCGCCGATGCCCGGCGGCGGCCTGACGTGGGCACGGGCGAGCGTCGAGACCCCGTACGGCCGTGCGGCGTCGGCCTGGACGATCACGGATGACGAGTTCCGGCTGAGCGTCGACGTCCCCGTCTCCACGACCTGCACGACCGTCCTTCCCGACGGCAGCGAGCGCGCGCTCTCGAGCGGCCACCACGAGCTGATCTGCGCGTCACCCCGGCGAGAGACGAGCCAGACCCTGCCGAGGTGATCGACGAGGCCCACGAAGCCTCTGGTTGGGGCGCCCCGACCGCCACTATGCTCCGCACCAGTCGTACAGCCGTCCAGCATTCCCCGTGGGGGCAGGTGTGGTGGCGCTGCGGCCGGAAGGGACCATGGCTCGTCCTGTCATCCTCGCCGTCGACGACGACCCGGCGGTGGCGGCCGCCGTACGTCGCGACCTGGCCGCCCAGTACGGGTCGGACTTCCGCGTTCTGAGCGCCGGCTCGGGTGCTGAGGCTCTCGACGTGCTGGCGCGGCTCGCCCTGCGTGACGAGTCCGTCGCCCTCATCGCCTCCGACCAGCGGATGCCACGGATGACCGGCATCGAGCTCATGGCCGCGTCCCGTACCCACGCCCCGGACGCGAAGCTCCTCCTGCTCACGGCGTACGCGGACACCGAGGTCGCCATCCGCGCCATCAACGAGATCGGCTTGGACTACTACCTGCTCAAGCCGTGGGACCCCCCGGCCGAGAGGCTGTACCCGGTCGTGGACGACCTGCTCGGCGACTGGCAGGCCACCCACCCCGACCACTCCGGGGAGCTGAGGCTGGTGGGCAACCGCTGGTCGGAGCGCAGCCACGAGATCAAGATCTTCCTCACCCGGAACCACGTGCCGTACCGCTGGTACGACGTGGAGCGGGACGAGGAGGGCGCGCGACTGCGCGACCTCGCCTCGGCCGACGCGGCGGACCTGCCGCTCGTGCTGCTGCCGGGTTCAGAGCCGCTGCGGGCACCCGCGATCGTCGATCTCGCCGGCGCACTGGGTCTCAGGACGACCGCGAGCCAGGCCCTGTACGACGTGTGCATCGTGGGGGCGGGTCCGGCAGGACTCGCCGCTGCCGTGTACGCCGCGTCCGAGGGGCTGTCAGCGGTGGTCGTCGAGCGTGAGGCGCCGGGCGGCCAGGCGGGGCAGAGCGCCTCGATCGAGAACTACCTCGGCTTCCCCAAGGGGCTGAGCGGCTCGGATCTCGCTCAACGGGCGCTCGCACAGGTCGGCCGGTTCGGCGCCGAGCTCGTCCTGGCCCGCGATGTCTGCGCTCTCGAGGCCCGCGGGCCCGTACGCGCGGTGACGCTGGCGAACGGCGGCGAGATCGAGGCGCGGTCCGTCGTGGTGGCCAGCGGGGTCTCGTACCGGCTGCTCGACGCCCCGGGAACCGCCGACTTCACCGGGCGGGGCATCTTCTACGGCGCGACGGCCGCGGAGTCGGTACAGACCGCGGGCGACGACGTGTACATCATCGGCGGCGCCAACTCGGCGGGACAGGCAGCCCTGAACTTCGCCAAGCACGCCCGGCGGGTGGTGATGCTCGTCCGAGGCCCGTCCCTGGCCGCGACCATGTCGCAGTACCTCATCGCCCGCATCGAGGCCGCCCCCACCATCGAGGTCAGGTTCTCGACGGAGGTCGCCGGCGCCTCGGGAGACGGGCACCTGGAGACACTGACGCTCGTCGACCGGGGGAGCGGTGAGTCCGAGGACGTCGCCGCGAACTGGCTGTACGCGTTCATCGGCGCCGCGCCCCGTACGGACTGGCTCGGCTCCGCCGTCCGCTGCGACGACCACGGCTTCATCGTCACCGGCCCGGACCTCCTGCACGGCGCGGGCTGGCCGCTCGAACGGCCGCCCTTCGCGCTCGAGACCAGCCTGCCGGGCGTCTTCGCGGCAGGCGACGTACGGCTCGACTCGATGAAGAGGGTCGCGTCCGCGGTCGGAGAAGGCGCGATGGCCATCTATCTCGTCCACCGCTACCTCGCGACCCTCTGAGCCATGACCACCGAGCAGCCGGCCCGCGTGGCGGACCTCATCGGCCTGGGGCTCTTCGACGGACTGAGCGAGGTGCAGCTGGCCGAGCTCGCAGCCGCGGGGGCGGTGGTCGCGTACGAGTCCGGTCAGGAGCTCTTCACCGAGGGCGCCCCTGCGGAGCATTGGTGGGTACTGCTGGCCGGAGGACTGGAGCTGAGCCGCCACGTCGGCCGGGAGGATACCGTCGTCGCACGGATGGACGCGCCCGGGCGGTGGGCGGGCGGCTTCCGCGCCTGGGACGAGGGCGGTACGTACCTGGCGACGGCTCGCGGCGCCAGTGCGGGCAGGGTGTTCCGGCTCCCGGCCGAAGCCCTGAGGGAGCGGCTGGCCGAGTGGTTCCCGTTCGGCGCTCACCTCATCGGAGGGCTGTACCACACCGCCCGGTCCATCGAGTCGACAGCCCGCCAGCGCAGCTCCCTGGTCACCCTGGGCACGCTCGCGGCCGGACTGGCGCACGAGCTCAACAACCCGGCATCCGCCGCGGCACGCGCCGCGGACGCGCTGGACGTCGCCACACGCGCGGTCACGGAAGCGCTCGGATGGCTGGCC
>DASSQF010000258.1:0-23547 GCA_035702685.1 Propionibacteriaceae bacterium | reverse complement strand
CTCGAGCAGGTGCTCGTACGGCTGGGCCGCCGCACGGCGCCGTCGGCCGTCCTGCTCGGCGGGTACGCGGGGACCTGGGCCCGTTGGGCCGACGTGGCCAGGCTCCCCGTGGACGAGCCCGCCGTGCGCCGGGCGGGGCTGACGCTCGGCGCCGGTGTCGTCGTGCCGCTGGCCGACGAGGCGTGCGGGGTACGGGTGACCGCCGACCTCCTCGCGTACCTCGCCTCCATGAGCGCCCGACAGTGTGGGCCGTGCCTGTACGGGCTCCCGGCGATCGCGCAGCATTGGGCCGCCCTGGCGGACGGGGACGCCGACCGCAGGACGGTGAACCGGCTGCGCGGCGACGTCTCCGCGGTCGAGGGACGCGGCGCCTGCCGGCATCCGGACGGGGCGACCCGCCTCAGCACGTCCGCGCTCGAGGTCTTCGGCGCCCACCTGGCCGCTCACCAGTCCGGTCTTCGCTGCCGGTACCGCGGCCGCATGACGCTGCCGGGAGCGACGCGATGAGTCCCCTCGCACGGCTCCTCGCCGCACGCAGACGGCCCACCGGCCAGCGCCTGCGGGTCGACCCGCTCGCGTGCGAGGGCGTCGGGCAGTGCGCCATGGCCGCCTCGCGCCTCGTCGACCTGGACCGCTGGGGTTACCCGGTGCTGCCGAAGGCTGAGCTCGAGCAGTCCCAGCTCCCGGCCGCGGAGCGCGCGGTACGTGCCTGCCCCCGCAACGCCCTCTGGCTCGAGGAGACGGCCTGAGTCCCTCGAGAGGCCAACCCGCGGCGCCGGCCGTCCTCGCGCAGTCGACAGGGTCAGGCCGGGCGGAGCTCCTCGAGGAACAGCGCCTCCGCGAGCGCGGCCTTCGCGAAGTCGCCCAGGTGCAGGCTCTCGTTCGGACCGTGCATGCGGGAGTCGGGGTCGCACACGGCCGTGAGCAGGATCGTGGCTCCCGGGTACTGCCGCTGGAAGTCGGCCGCCATGGGGATCGAGCCGCCCTGACCCATGTGGACGGGCGCCACCCCGAACGCCCGGGTGAATGCCCTGGTCGCCGCGTCGGCCACGTCACCCTCGACCGGCAGCACGCCCGGGTCGCCGGCGCTGCCACGGGTGACCGTGACGCGAGCGCCCCACGGTGCGTGGGACTCGAGGTGCTCGACCAGCCGGTCGAGGGCGTCGGTGGCCTTCTGCCCAGGCGGTACCCGGAGGCTGACCTTCGCACGGGCGGCCGGGAACAGCGTGTTGGACGCGTCCGCCACGCTCGGCGCGTCGATGCCGATGACCGTGATCGAGGGCTGGGACCAGATGCGCGACGTGATGGAGCCGGAGCCGAGGTAGGCGACGCCCTCGAGCACCCCCGACTCCGCACGCAGCCTGTCCTCCGGGTAGTCGAGGTCCGAGTCCGGCGCCGGGACGAGGCCCTTGACGGCCACGCTCCCGTCCTCGTGGTGGAGGGTCGCCAGCAGACGGCACAGCGCGGTGAGGGCGTCGGGCACCACGCCTCCGTACTGTCCCGAGTGCAGCGCGTGGTCGAGCGTCGCCACCTCGACGACGCAGTCGCACACGCCACGCAGTGTCGTGGTGAACGCGGGGACCCCCACGTCCCAGTTGCCCGAGTCGGCGATGACGTACGCGTCGGCGCGCAGCTGGTCCGCGTGCGCGGCGATGAGGGCGCCGAGGCTGGGCGAGCCGATCTCCTCCTCGCCCTCGACGAAGACGGTGACGCCGACGGGCAGGTCGCCGCCGAAGGCCCGCAGCGCCGCGAGGTGGACCCCGATGCCGCCCTTGTCGTCGGCGGCCCCCCGCCCGTACAGGCGATCGCCACGCCGCGTGGCCTCGAAGCCGGGGTTCTCCCAGACACTGGCGTCGCCGACGGGCTGGACGTCGTGGTGCGCGTAGAGGCACACGCGAGGCGCGCCGGCGGGCCCGTCGAAGCGCCCGATCACGGCCGGCTTGCCGCCCTCCGACACGATCCGTACGTCGGGGCAGCCCAGCGCGGTGAGGTGGTCGGCGACGGCCTGCGCGCTCGCCTCGACGTCCGCGTCGTGCTCCGGCTGGGAGCTCACGGACGGGATCGCGACGAGGCGGATCACCTCGTCGATGGCACGCGGGACTTCCAGGGCGATGGCGGCGGCGAGGTCGGGCATGCCAGCGACCCTATCGCCGGGGCGTGACGCGATTCGACCCGTGGATCCGGTCCGCCGCCCCTCACAGGGCCTCGTCGCGCGAGTCCGCGTCGAATCGCGTCAGAGGTCTCCGGCCCAGCCGAGCTCCGACCCCGTTCCCAGCGCCCTCCGCACGACGGCCACGACGGCGGAGGGGGCGTCGAGGTGCTCCCAGCCGAAGCGGAGCACGCGGTAGCCATGGGAGACCAGCACGTTCTGCCTCGCCCGGTCCTCGAGGAAGCGGGTGTCGTGGACGGTCCGGCCGTCGAACTCCACGACGAGGCGCTCTCGCCGGAAGAGGACGTCCGGGTGGAAGAGCTCGCCATCGAGCCGGAGGCTCGCGTTTCCCGCCCATCCCGTGATCCCCGCGGCCCGGAGGATCCTGTGCAGCCGCAGCTCCCCGTACGACCAGGGGTTCTCCAGGCAGGCACGCACCACGCACCGGCGCACCGCCTGGCCCTCCGTCCCAGCGAGCGCCCTGAGCGCCTCCTCGAGCTCGTCCGTCGTCGCGAGGCGCACCCTCAGTGCCTCGCAGATCGCACGGCCGTCGTCGTGGGCCGCGAGCTCGACGGCCGCGTAGGCGGGGCTCGCGAACCGGAGGCCGTCGCCTGTACGGACGAACTCCCGCGGTACCTGCCGGCGCGTGATCGTCACACCGGCACGGGACTTCAGGGTGGGGTGGGCGAGCGCCACGGCTCTCGGTGCCTGACCCGGGAGCCACAGGACCGCAGCGGTCCCGCCGTGGAGGACGCCGTGGGGACCCGACCATGCGCACACCGCCCGTAGCCGCGTACGGTCGGCACCGTCTCCCGCGAGGACGAACGTGCCGGGAAGCGGGTTGTCGAGGACGCCGGCGCGTGCGAGACGCACCAGCGTGGACTTCAGCCGCGGGTGGTCGGCGCAGGTCACGACCCCGCGCTCGGCGAGAATGGCGGCGATCTTCGGGTGCATGCCGTGACCGTGGGCGTCCAGACCCCAGGTGCGTCACGACTCCACAGAACCCGCCTGACGCGAATCGACCTGTGGATGGCCCACGGACGCCGATTCGAGCCGTCGCCGCGCATCCACGCGTCGAATCGCGTCACCTGGCCCGTCGACCTCGTACCGTGGCTCCATGGAGACCACCTGCACGTTCATCGTCACCGACTTCTCGCCCTCGGACATCGAGCTCGACGTCGAGACGGGCCTGCCCACCGGCCTGGCGATGATCACGAAGCGCTTCTCGGGCGCGATCGAGGGACACTCCCAGGCGCTCTTCTGCTCGGCGTTCGACCCGACCCACGGAGGCACGTACGTGGCGCTGGAGTCGTTCGACGGCCAGGTGGACGGGCGCAAGGGCGCGTTCTCGTTCGCCCACGCAGCGACGACAGGGCCGGACGGGGGCCGCTCCGACGGCTGGTTCACGATCGTCTCCGGCTCGGGGACGCGCGAGCTCTCCGGCATCCGGGGCTCTGGGGACATCGTCATCACCGCCGACGGCACGCACCACCTGACCCTGTCGTACGAGCTCGGCTGACCCTGCTGTACGAGCTGGCTGACCATGTCGTACGAGCTCGGCTGACCCTGTCGTACGAGCTCGGCGGACGGCGTCCCCCGGAGCGCTCCCGGGGGACGCCTGGCCACCGACGTCAGATGAACATCGTCTGGGCGCCCTCGCTGAGCTCCATGAAGTCGGTGGCGCTGATGACGCCCTGGACGGCCGGGTGGAGGTCCGCCTCGATGAGCTTCGCCATGTCGAACGACATCCGGCAGGCCCACATCTTGACGCCGAGTGCCTCGAGGAGGTCGAGGAACTCGGGGACGGTCGGCACGCCGAGGTCGGCGATCTGCTTGTGCATCATCGAGGTCGCCATCTTCGTCATGCCGGGCAGGCGGCCCATCCACTGCGGCATCGACCAGTGCTCGAGTCCCGGCTTGATGTTGCCGAGGTCGGACATGTGCATCGCCGTGTTGCCGACCATCGTGAACTGCAGGTTGGCGTTCGTCTTCGTGTTGATGATGTCGAGGCCCCAGAACGTGAAGAAGATGTGGGTCTCGATGCCCTCCCCCGCCGCCGCGTTGGCGAGGATGAGCCCGGGGTACGCCATGTCCAGGTTGCCCTTGGAGCAGACGAGGACGAGCTTGCGGGGGCCCGAGTAGCCGCCCGCGCTGGGCTGCGCCTCCGTCAGCACGTCCGCGGCCGGGTTCGTCGCGGGTCCTCCGAAGCTGGGCAGGATGAAACCTTCAGGAACGGTACGCATACCTCTCACTCCTCACACGCACCCGACGGGCTTGGGGAGGCCCGCGAGGTAGGACATCTTCTTGGCGGGCTTGCCCGGGAACAGCGCGAACAGGTCCTTGAGGTCGAACTTCCCTTGCGTCTGCATGCGCCGCAGGGTCGGCGTGACGCCGGTCTTCGCCTGGTCCTCGCGCATGAACCGCAGGGCCGCCCAGTGGGCGTCGGTGAGGTCCTCGATGCCGACGAGGCCGGCGAGGATCTCGGCCAGGGGCTCGCTCCACTCCTCACGGTTCGTGAAGAAGCCCTCGTCGTTGACGGTGAACGTGTAGCCGTCGATGGTGTTGGTGGGCACGTCAGGCCTCCTTGGTCTTCTGGGCCGGGACCTTGCCGGCCATGGTCATGAGCGTGGGCACGGGCAAGGGGTGCCCGGGAAGCAGGAGCTGCCAGTAGATCTGCTCGAAGGCGAGCTTGCCGAGGTGGTTGAGCCGGGACTCCTTGAGGAGGCTGAACGGGCCGACCGCCGGCGCGGGGAAGACTCCCGTCAGGGGCTCGGTGTCGTAGTTGAAGTCGAGCAGCATCGCCTTGCCCCGACCGGACTCGATGAAGCAGTTCGCGTGCCCGTCGAAGGCGTGGGTCATCGGCTTGCCCGCGTACGCCTCAGCGAAGTTCTCGACGAAGACGTGGACGGCGAAGTGCGCCACCGACCCCGCCTTCGAGGTGGGGATGTTGCTCGCGTCGCCGACCGCGAAGATCCGCTCGTACCGGGTCGAGGCCAGCGTCTTCGGGTCCACGGGGACGAAGCCGAGGTCGTCGCCGAGCCCGGAGTCCGTCACGTACTGCGCGCCCATGTTCGTGGGGACGGTGACGAGCAGGTCGAACGGGAGCGCCCGTCCGTCGTACGCCTCGATCGTCTTCTTCTCCGGGTTCACGCGCTCGATCGCGAAGTCGGTCGCGAGGCGGATGCTGCGCTCCTTGAGGAGGCTGCCCAGCCGCTTGGACGCGACCGGCTTGGTGAAGGCACCGTCGAGAGGGGTCACGTACGTGATGTCGACGAGGTGGCGCATGCGGTGGTGACGGAAGTAGTCGTCCGCCAGCAGGACGAACTCGAGCGGCGCGACGGGGCACTTGATCGGCATCTCGGTGACGTGGACGAGCAGCTTGCCGCCCGTGAACGTCTTGAGCGCCTTCGCGAGGGCTGCCGCACCGTCGCGCGTGTAGAAGTCGAAGGCCGACTTCCGCCACACGCGCTCGTCGGTGAGTCCGTCCGTCATGTCGGGGCGGGGCGTCGTCCCCGTCGCGATGATGAGCCAGTCGTAGTGGAGGGTCGTGCCGTCGAGCTCGACGGTGCGCGCCTCGGGGTCCACGCGGCGGATCGTCCCCATGACGAGGTTGACCCTCGGCGACAGCTGCGCTTTGCGGGACTTGCGGACCCGTTCCGGCGTGGACGTGCCGAACGGGATGAAGAGGTAGCCGGGCTGGTAGTCGTGGGCGTCGTCCTTGTCGACCACGGTGATGTCAGCGTCCGGCGGGAGTGCCTTGACGAGCTTGTTGGCGAGCATGGTGCCTGCGGTGCCCGCGCCGAGGATCAGTACCTGGGACATGCCAGAACAGTAAACCCAGGGGGGTATGGCTCGTGACGGCACCCCCCCTCTATGGCAGGACGCTCAGAATCCGGGTCGAGCAGGGCTGACGTTGCCGAGCGGTGGCACCTGCCACGCGAGCGACGCCGTACCCGCGGCGACGTCCGCGACGACCTCCAGGACGTGCGGGCTGAACAGCGGCACGACCTTCGCATGGAGAACGTCGGGCGAGGTCCAGCCGCCCGTTCCGGCAGCCTCGAGGCGCCCGGACGTCCTCGCGCGCTCCCAGGTCCCGTCCCCCAGTGGCACGGTCACCGGCCCGCTTCCGTCGTCGAGCGTGAGGCCGTCCTCGTCGAGGACCACCCGACCGGTCGCGGCGACCATGGGCGCCGCGTCACCCGTGGCGACGAGGTCGTGACGGCCGGGCGTGGGCGGTACGGACGAACGCAGCGCTGGAAGCGCCCGCTCGGCCAGGAAGGTGGCGAGGCCTCCGCCTTCCCCCTCTGGCGAGGCGTCGTCCGACGGTCCGGGCAGCGGCTCGTCCGACAGGCCGGGCAGCAGGTGCTCCCACACGAGGTCGACCTCGAGCTGCATGTCCTCGACCTGGGCGCAGGCAGCCAGGACGAGGTCGTACTCCCTCAGGACGAGGCAGAGCTGGCCGAAGGCGCCGTCGCCACGCCAGCCGTGGCGGCTCCGCCACATCTGGAAGCCGTACCCCTGCGACCAGTCGGGGTTGCCCGGGCCGTTGGGGACGTGGACGGTCATGGCCTCCTCGGTCCACGCCTCGGGCAGGATGCGGCGTCCGCCGAACTCGCCGCCCTGCAGCAGCATGAGCCCGAGCCTCGCCACCGCGTCGACCGGCACGTGGAGGCCCGAGAAGCCCATGTCGTACGGACCCAGCGGCAGCCAGAAGACCTCGCCGATGCCGAGGGGGTCGAACAGGCGCGGACGCAGGTACTCGTGCAGCGGCTGCCCGGTCACCGTCTGCACGATCGCGGACAGCGTCAGCGTGCAGCCCTGGTTGTAGCAGAAGACCGATCCCGGCTCCTCGTCCGGCTCGATCCGCAGGAACGACCCGACCGGGTCGCCGATCTCGATCGCGGGAGCTGTGTCGGTGGTGTGGCCGGACGCCATCGACAGGAGGTTCCGTACGGTGATGGCCTTCGCCCGGGGGCCGAGGCCCGTGATCTCCGGGAAGTACGAGGCTGCGGTCGCGTCCAGGTCCACCAGGCCGTCCGCCACCGCGAGCCCCACCGCCGACGCGGTGAACGTCTTGGACAGCGAGTACTTCATGACGTTGTCGCCGGCCACGTACGGGGCCCAGGTCGCCGACGCGATGACGTGCCCGTGGCGGATGATCGTCAGCGCGAACGGTCTCACGCCGTTGCCCTCCCACGCCTCCACGAGGGCGCGGATCGCGCGAGGGTCGACTCCCTGGGCTTCGGGCGACGAGGCGGGCAGCTGGTAGGCGTTCACGCGTCCGAACATAGTCGTCGAGGCGGACGCGCCCGGGGGGACGGCGCCGCTCGTCCCCCGGTGCGGATCCCTAGACTGCGGCCCATGACCTCACGCGTGGCCCTCGACGGCGGCCAGTCCGGATGTCGGGGACGCGATGGACGAGGCCACCTCTGGCAGGGCGTGGGGATCGACACGTCGAAGCCGCGCATCCCCCAGCTCGCGGCCGCCGTGCGCGCCGCCGCGCCTGAGGGCGTCGACCGCGTGCTCGTCGGTACGACAGGGCTGGGTGTCGAGGACACGGCTGCCGCACTCCTCGCGGAGCTCGCCGACCACGGCACCCGGGAGGTGTTCCTTGCCCACGACTCGGTCACGAGCTACCTCGGCGCGCTGGGTGACCGGACGGGCTGCGTCGTCGCCGCCGGTACGGGCGTCGTCACCCTGGGTGTGGGGGCCACGCGGGCGGTGCGCGTCGACGGGTGGGGCTGGATCCTCGGGGACGCGGGCAGCGGCTTCTGGATCGGGCGACGGGCCATCGACATGGCGCTCCGTGCGTTCGACGGGCGGGGCCCGGAGACGGCCCTCCTGGACCTCGTCCGCGCCGACTTCGGCGATCCGGCGCTCGCCTACCTCATCCTCCAGGGCGACCCGCGCCGCGTCGCACGCACAGCGGCGTACGCGCGTCACGTCGACGAGCTCGCGCCCACCGACGAGGTGGCGGCCCAGGTGCTGCGTGACGCCGCCGCCGAGCTCGTCACGTCCGTGACGACGGGCCTGCGTCTCGTCGACGGCCACGCCGAGGACCCCGTGTGCGTCCTCGGCAACGTCTTCCGCAGCGCGACGCTGTCGTCCGCCTTCGCCGCGGGGATCGCCGAGCTGGCGCCCACGCACCCGATCGTCCCTGCCGGCGGTACGGGACTCGACGGGGCCGACCTCCTGGACCAGGTCGAGACCGGTCTCGTCGACCTCGTGGACGTCGCCCGGCTCTAGGGCTCTCGGCGCGGCGACCTAGGCGGCGTCGCTCGCGCCCGGGAGGCTCAACGACTCGTAGCCGTACAGCTGTGCCCCGTTGGCCGCGATCTCCGCGGCGGCGGCTTCACGATCGGCGAGAGCGGCCCTCACCGCGGCCGCGGCCGACTCGTACCCGCCCTGGGGGCCGGCGTCGTTCCCTTCGCACGTGACCGGCTGCCCGAGGGCCGGGCCGAACTCCGTGCCGCCGAACACCTGGTTCTTGACGAAGTCGTAGTACGCCGCCTCGCTCGGCAGGTACGGGTTGCCCGCGGCGCAGCGGGCGACGAAGTACCCGACCACCTCGCTGAACGTCTCGGACGCCGAGCCGCCGTAGGACCCGAAACGACCGTGGCGGCTGTACAGCGCGAGGAAGTCGGTCCAGTAGGCCGGGTTCGACGACCTGTCGCGCGTGTACGCGTGGGTGATCTCGTGCACGAACAGGCGGGACACGTGGCCGGGGTCGGCCGGGAAGCTGGTGAGGAGCTGCGGGAAGTCGAGGCTGACGGCATCGGCCCTCGTGAGCCCGTAGTCGCCGGCCGGCCAGCCTCCGATCGAGGTGGCCGACAGCTCGAGGACGCCGACCTTCGCGTGGAGGGTGTCCAGGTACGGTGTGCAGCCGATCGTGTCGAGGGTCCGCCAGATGACGGCGACGATGGGGCGGTACCGCTCGTCGGTCCAGTACGTGCCGGTGAGGCGGAAGCCCCAGTTCGTCTCGATGCCGGTCCGGAGGTCAGGCAGCGACGCCGCAGGGTCGTACGGATGGGTCACGGCACAGCCGGACGGGGCCACAGCGGGCGCGTCGGCGCGAGAGGGTGCGGGGACGACGGCGAGCGTGATCGCGACAGCGACGACCAGCGCGGCACGTACGACGCGGGCGAGCACCGTTGGACCTCCAGGCCCCGACTGTTTCCTGAGACTCTCTCAGTATTCGGTCAGGCTGGTCAAGTCCTGCTCAGCCGGGCTCCGCCGCATGCCGCATACGGGGCGTGGAGACCACGTCGAGGAAGGCCATGAGGCTCGTGAAGAAGCGACGGCCGTCAGCCGCCGCGTCCGTGTCGACCGCGTACTCAGGGTGCGCCATGAGGCCGACGACGTTGCCCCGCTCGTTCGTGATGCCGGCGATGTTGTTGAGCGACTGGTTCGGGTTGATCCCCAGGTAGCGGAACACGACCTGGTCCGAGGCCTCGAGCCGGTCGAGCACCTCCGAGGTCGCGATGTAGCGTCCCGAGCCGCTCTTGAGCATGAGCGTGATGACCTCGCCGGTCTCGAACTGGTTCGTCCACACCGTGTCGCGCGTCTCGACGCGCAGGCTCTGCTCCGCCGAGATGAAGCGTGCGGACCCGTTCGTCGTGAGCGCTCCCGGCAGCAGACGTGCCTCGCACAGGGTCTGGAAGCCGTTCCCGATGCCCAGCACCGGAAGCCCCTCGAGCGCGAGCCCGATGACGGCCTCCATGACCGGGGTGTGCCGTGCGAGCGCACCGGGCCGGAGATGGTCGGAGTACGACGCGCCCCCGGGCAGGACCACGGCGTCGATCCCGTCGAGCGACTCGCTCGTGTGCGTGAGCGTCACCGGTTCGCCACCGACAGCGGCGACGGCGGTCGAGACGTCCGACGCGTCGACCGTTCCGGGGAACGTGACGATGCCGACCCTCATTCGCCCTGCCTCAGCTCGCCCTCGCCGGGCTCTCCGACCTGGACGACGTCGGGCTCTTCGTCCGGACGGTCCTCCGCCTCGTCCACGTCCTCGGGCCCGTGCTCGTGGCCGTCGTCCGCGTGGTCGTGGCTGTGGTCGTGACCCTCGTGGTGCTCGTGGTCGTGACCCTCGTGGTCGTGACCCGCGTCGTCGAAGTCGCCCACGAGGGAGATCTCGTAGTCCTCGACGTCGATGTTCACGAGGAGCGCCTCCGTGGCCCGGCGCAGCTCGTCGATGCGCTCCTGGGTCAGCGCGCCTGCGAGGTCGACCTCGAACCGCTTCCCCTGGCGTACGGTCATGCCCTCGTAGCCGAGGCGGCGCAGGGTCTCCGTGATCGAGGCGCCCTGGGCGTCGGGAATGTCCTCGCGGAGCATGACGTCGACGATGAACGACGAGACCGGGCCCTGCTGCTCGTCCGACCCGGGCTCCGCGGGCGACTCCTGCACGGCCGGCTCGGGCGCGGCGATGGGCCGCTCAGCCGGATAGTCCTCCCCGCCCGGCTGCTGCTCGACGTAGGGCACGGCGTCCGACTCCTCCGCCGGCGCCTCGTCACCCTCGCGTGCCTCCGCCGTGGCGCCATCGAGCGCTGCGGCTTCGCCGACCTCGCCGCCGGTCAGGCGCCGGTACGTGTCGGCGTAGGTACGGGAGAGGCTGGTGACGACCGCCTCGGGGAGCTCCGGTGCCGGCGTGTCCGAGTCAGGGTCCCACCCGGAGTCGTTCGTGAGCCAGTCGCGCAGCTGCTGCTTGTCCAGCGACGGCATCTCGGTTCCCGGGGCGTACGAGTCGAGCGCCCAGTACCGGGAGGAGTCGGGGGTGAGCACCTCGTCGGCGAGGACGAGCGTGCCGTCGCCGCGCCGGCCGAACTCGAACTTCGTGTCCACGAGCACCAGGCCGTGCTCACGGGCGATGCGCTCGGCCCGCACGTACAGGCGGAGCGACGCGCGCCGCAGCTCGAGCGCGGTCTCCTCGCCGACCATGTCGACGAGCTGGGAGAACGTGATGTTCTCGTCGTGGCTGCCCTGCGGCGCCTTGGCGGCCGGCGTGAAGATGGGCCGCTCGAGGCGCTCGCCCCGCTGAAGCCCCTCCGGGAGGGCGAGACCCGCCACGGTGCCGGACTCGCTGTACTCCTTCCAGCCCGATCCGGCGAGGTAGCCGCGTACGACGCACTCGACCGGGATCATGTCGAGCCTCTCGACGACGAGGGCCCGACCGGCGACGTCGTCCGGCACCTCCGTGCTCACGAGGTGGGTCGGGATGAGGTCGTCGAGCTGGGCCAGCCACCACGTCGTCAGCTGCGTGAGGACCGCGCCCTTGCCGGGGATCGGCGTGGGGAGGACGTGGTCGTACGCGGAGACCTTGTCGGTGGCCAGGAGCAGGAGCCGGTCGTCGGGGAGGGCGTACAGCTCGCGGATCTTCCCGGAGTGCACGAGGGGCAGGGTGCTGCGAGTGCTCGACACGCGATCAGTCTAGGGTGAAAGCGTGCGCACGTCCCTTGTCTCCGTTGACGTGCTCGCAGTCCGGCGACGCGGCGGAGAGGTCGAGTTCGCCACGTACCAGCGCCTCCGGGAGCCCTTCGAGGGCCGTTACGCGCTGCCCGGAGTACTCCTCCTGGAGGGTGAGCGGCTCGAGGCGGCGGGGAGGCGTGCCCTGGCCACGAAGGCCGGCCTCACGACGTCGACGATCGGGCAGCTGGTCCTCTTCGACGAGCCGAGCCGCGACCCGCGGGGCGCCACACTCTCCGCCACGCTCTGGGCGGTCGCCGACGACGACTCGCCGACCGTCCAGTGGCGCCCCATCGGGGAACCTGGGCAGCTCGCGTTCGACCACGCCGAGATCGTCTCGTTCTGCCAGCCGATGATCGCGGGGCTGCTGTGGAGCGACGTGCCGTTCACAAGGGCGCTCATGGGTGAGCGCTTCACGGTCGGGGACGCCCTCGGCGTCACCACCGCCCTCACGGGCGACATTCCCGACCGGGGCAACCTCAACAAGAAGCTGGCGGCCGTTCCCGGCCTGCGCCACGCGGGCTTCGGACCGGGCCGCGGCCGGCCGTCCCAGTGGGAGTGGCCGCCCGAGGCGTGAGCCGGTACGCCACCTCACGAGGCCCAGCGCCCGCTCAGCGCACCCGGCAGCTGGTCCACGGCTTCGTGCCGGCGATCCTCGCCGCGACCTTCTTCGCCACATCGCCGTAACCGCCCCCGGCCGCCGTGTCGTAGACCTTCGCGGCCGCGTCGAGTGTTGCCTGGCCGGGATCGGCGTTCATGACCGCGAGGAGGTCGGTGCGGAGGTCGGCGGGCAGCCTCTGCCACAGCCGCCCGTCCCGGCGTTCGATGCGCGTCGCCCGCTTCTCGATCCGGTCGCCGTACGAGCCCTTGGCGGCCTTGTCGAGGACCGCCTGAAGCGCTGCGGTCCGCTCAGGTCCGGCAGGCAGTCTCGTGGCGGCCTCGAGGTCGGAGCGCAGCGACGGCGGAAGGGCCCGGTACATCCACGCCAGGTGCTGCGCCGTCGTACACGTCGATCCTGTCGTGGGGCCGCCCGGGGTCGCCGCGGGCACGGGCGCGGCCGGCGACAGCGCGGTGGCGAACGGTACGGCCACGAGCCCGGCCACGGCCAGGGCGGCTGCGGAGATCCCGAGCTTGAGCGACGTCTTCATGATGTGTCCTCTCGTCAGCGCCGGACTCCGGCGCAGGACGACCGTGGCAGCCTCCCGTCAGGACGCGGTGACGAGAGTGTTCGAGGAATGTCAGGAGACCGCGGCGGTCCGCCTGAGCGAGGCGACACGGCTGTTCAATGGAGCAATGCAGCCGGGCCTGGTGGTGGTCGTCGAGGACGACCCCTCGATCGCCGACATCGAGCGTCGCTACCTCGCGGCATCGGGCTTCGGCGTCCACGTTGAGCGTGACGGTGCGGACGGCTTGGAGGCGGTGCGGCGGCTGCGTCCGGTCGCGGTGGTGCTCGACGTGGGGCTCCCGCGCCTCGACGGGGTCGAGATCTGCCGCCGGCTGCGGGCGGAGGGCGACTGGACGCCTGTGCTGTTCGTCACGGCGCGCGACGACGAGGTGGACCGCGTGCTGGGACTGGAGCTCGGCGGGGACGACTACCTCACGAAGCCCTTCTCACCACGTGAGCTCGTCGCGCGGCTGCGGAGCGTCCTGCGCCGCCAGGCCGGGCCGCCCGCGCCTGTACGACAGGTCGGCAGGGTCCGTCTCGACGAGGCGCGCCGCGAGGTGCGCGTCGACGACGAGCCTGTCTCGCTCACGGCCACGGAGTTCGACCTCCTCGCCAAGCTCATGTCGTCGCCAGGGCGCGTGTTCACCCGCGAGCAGCTGCTGAGCTCGGTCTGGGGCCAGGCCGACTACGCGGGGGGCCGTACGGTCGACGTCCACGTCGCGCAGGTACGGGGGAAGCTGGGCGACGCCTCCCCCATCGTCACTCGGCGCGGCGTGGGCTACACGGCGGAGGACCCCCGTGGCTAGGCGGCCGGCCTCCCTGCGACGCCGGCTGACGCTCGTCATGCTCGCCATCGTCGCGGTCGCGGTCCTCGTCACGGGCGCGGTCACCGTCCCGCTCGTGCGCACGTCGACGACGCAGGGCGAGAGGAGCAGGCTCGCCGAGGAGGCCGACCTCCTGGCCGGCGTCGACCGCGTCCCGAGCCGGCTCGCCGCCGGCAGCACCTTCGTCAGCGGATCGCGGTTCGCGGTCGTCGAGGTCCCGCCGGCGGGACGTGCCGCGGGCGCCGCCGCCTCGTACGTGACGCCCGCCGTCCGCGCGGCACTCGAGTCGAGGGGCACGTACTCCGGGACGCTCTCCGGTGCGCTGGGTCGGGCGCTCGTCGAGGGTCGGGCAACGGTGTCAGGCTCCTGGCTCGTCTCCGTCCTGCCGGTCACGGAGGTCGACAACGCGCTCAACACGGCGACACGACGGGTGCTGCTCGGCCTGCTCGTCGGGCTCCTCGCGGCCGGCGTCGCCGCCCTGAGCCTCGCCCGGTGGCTGACGAGGCCTCTGACGGAGACCGCTCACGCGGCGAGGCGGCTTGCCGCCGGTGAGCGAGGAGTCGCCCTGCCGGCTCCCGCCTCACAGGAGGCCGCGGAGCTCACGGCGGCCCTGTCGGCTCTCGACCAGGCCCTCGCCACGAGCGAAGGACGGCAGCGCGAGTTCCTGCTCGCGGTCTCGCACGAGATGCGGACCCCTCTCGCCGCGGTTCGCGGGTACGCGGAGGCGCTGTCCGACGGCATGGTGGGTACGGACGAGGTCCCGCTGGTCGGCCGCACCCTCGTGAGGGAGACCGAGCGCCTGGACGCCTTCGTACGAGACCTCCTCGAGCTCGCACGGCTCCAAGCCGACGACTTCACGGTCCACCCTGTGCCGGTCGACGTGCCGGTCCTCCTCGAGCACGTCCGTACGGCCTGGTCGGCCCGGGCGGCATCCCTCGAGGTCACCCTCTCGGTCGACGCCGGGGACGTCGGTGGCGTCGTCGCGGACCCGCAGCGGCTCCGGCAGGTGCTCGACGGGCTCGTCGAGAACGCGCTGCGTGCCACGCCGGCGAGCGGCGGCGTCGCCGTCACCGCCCGGTCACGCACCGGCGGGTACGTCTTCGAGGTCGCGGACACAGGTCCTGGGCTCGCCGCGGACGACCTCGCTGTCGCGTTCGAGCGAGGGACCCTCCACGCGAAGTACCGTCAGACCCGGCCCGTGGGTACAGGGCTGGGCCTGTCCATCGCGGCCCGGCTGGTCACGCGCATGGGCGGGACGCTCAGTGTGGCGAACACCGCCACGGGAGCGCTCTTCACCGTGAGCCTGCCCACGAGCTGAGCCGACGGCTCAGCCGGCCGCAGGCTTCGCCTTCGTCTTCGTCGCCGCCGGGTTGGCGTTCGCGTTGGCGTTGGCGTTCGCGTTGGCGTTCGCGTTGGCGTTGGCGTTGGCGTTCGGGTTCGAGTCCTGCTGGCCGTACGCGTTGCCGTGAGCCTTCGTCGTGGGGACGGCCGTGCTGTCCGGCGTGGGCTTGGCGGGCTGCGCTGCGGGGAGCGGGTCACCGTTGGAGCGTCCGTTGTTCGTCTTCGTCGCCGCTCCGTCGGGCTTCGCCGTCGGGTCGGAACCCGCGGTGGGACCGGATGTCGCACCGGGGTCCGGTCGCGCGGACGGGTCGGCCGCGCCGGTGGGCCGGGGCACGGGCAGGGTCGTCGCCGTCCCGGCGCTGGGGGTCGGCGTTGCGTGCGGACAGCCGCGGGCCCGCCGGGCGTTGGAGTCAGCGGCCTGGGTGGGGTGCGGGAAGAAGCTCGGGTACGGCAGCCACGTGGGCCACCAGCCCGGGATGGACGAGGTCGCCTGCGGCGCCGGCTCGTTCGTCACGCAGGCGGTGGCGCTCTGTCCCGGCGTGGAGCTCGGCGACTGAGCCTGCGACGAGCCCGGCTTCGTCGGGGAGGAGGTGGCGCTGGTGGCGGAGGCCGTCGCCGCGGAGGTGGGCTGCGGCACGGAGGTGGGCTGCGGCGCGGTGGTCGGAGCGACCTGCGGTGCGGGCGCCTGCGGCACGAGTGTGACGCCGGCCTCGAGCACGGTGGCCGAGGGGACGGTGGGCAGGGGTGCCGCGGTGACCACGGGTGTCGGGGCCGGCGGAAGGGTCAGGGGCGGCTGGTCGGTACCGGTGCCGAGCGTGCCGCCGTCCGGCAGGCCTGACGACCCCGCGCTGGACCCGGACTGCGGGACGTACGTGCCGGGCTGCGAGACAGGAGCGTTGGGAAGCTGCTTCGCGGAGGGCGCCGACCCGCTCGGTGCCTGGTACGTCGCGTGGACGACCACGGCCGGGTCGGAGGTCGAGGAGGACTGGAGTGCAGTGAGGGCGATGCTGACGCCCATGAGGACGGCGCCGAAGCCGAGGGCGCCGCCCGCGACCCACACCGCCGGTGAGGTCGTCCGCATCTCGATCCCCCCTTCACCACCTCATCTGACGGGGACACCACAGCGAGCCTCCCCGCAGAGTCCTCGACCACTAGAACCATTCCTGGAGTCGACTGATGTCGTCCATGAGAGTTTCCTCATATGGCCGTCGCCTCGACCTGCGCCTCGTCCCCCGCGAGACTGTGCGTATGAAAGGTCTCGCCACCGCGGCACGCCGTGTGGCGAACGTGGTGAACCTCAGCACCCCCCTCGGGCTCGCGGTGGCCGGTGTCGGTCGTTGCCGCATCTCCCCTGGTCAGAGGGGACTCTGGTACGCGGAAGGATACTCCCTGCCGTTCCCCGTGGCCGGAGCCTTCACGGTCGGGAACGTCATCATCACGCCGGGTACGGTCGCCGGGATGGGCCCCGGGGCGCTCGCCCACGAGGAGCGGCACGCCTGGCAGTACATGGCGTGCGGCACGTTCTTCCTGCCGCTCTACCTGGTGGCGATGGGCTGGTCGTGGCTCCGGACGGGAGACCGTGCGGCGCGCAACGTCTTCGAGCGGATGGCCGGCCTGGCCGATGGCGGCTACCGGGACGTGCCCGTACGTCCCCTGCGACGCCAGGGACGGACTGTCAGACCCTGACGTCCATCCCGAGCCGTGCGGCAGACCGGTTGCGGCGCCGCTCGTCGCGCAGCCGACGAAGCCGCTTCACGAGGAGCGGGTCGGCGGCCAGGGCAGCCGGCGTGTCGATGAGGGCGTTGAGCACCTGGTAGTAGCGGGTCGGCGACATGTCGAACTGCTCCCGGATGGTCTGCTCCTTGGCTCCCGGGGAGCGCCACCACGACCGCTCGAACTCGAGGATGTCGGCGTCGCGGGCCGAGAGCTCGGACCCGCTGACCTCGATGGTTGCCGGGGACGTCATGCGGCCATGCTAACCCCGGAATCACACTCGTGTCATTCCCTGGCGGACACCCTCGGTTCACCCTGTCGCAACTGGGTATAGGGGGCTCTGGGGAGGGACCGGACCCCACTCGGGACTAGGGTGGACCGGACCCTTTGCCCCCTGAGACACGAGGAACGATGCGAAGAATCGAAGGTCGAGCCCAGCACTACGCGTGGGGCTCGCCGACAGCCATCCCCGGACTCCTCGGTCGCCCGGCCACCGGCGAGCCGTACGCGGAGCACTGGCTGGGTGCCCACGAGTCTGCTCCGTCTCTGGTCGACGGCGCCCCGTTCGACAAGGTGCTCGCCGAGGAGGCACCGTCCATCCTCGGTACGGCGACGGTGGAGCGCTTCGGCGGCCGGCTGCCGTACCTCATGAAGCTGCTCGCCGCGGACCGTCCTCTCTCCATCCAGGCGCACCCCGACCGCGCGCAGGCCGAGGCCGGCTTCGCGCGCGAGAACGCCGCGGGTGTTCCGATCGACGCGCCGGAGCGCACGTATCGTGACGCCTGGCCGAAGCCCGAGGCGCTCATCGCGGTCACGCCGTTCGTGGGGCTGTGCGGCTTCCGCGACCCGGTCCGTACCGTCTTCCTCCTCGAGCAGCTCGGCGTCGCCGAGGAGCTCGGCAGCGTCATCGCGCCCCTGACGCACCGCAAGGGCTCGGCGGCCCTCGCCCAGGTCTTCCTCGACGTGCTGAGCGTCGACGGCGAACGCCTCCGGCTCGTCGACCTGGTCGTCGACGCCGCGGCGGACCACACGGACGACGATGCCGAGGTCGGCGACCTCGCCCGGGCGATCGTGAGCCTCGGCGACGCCTACCCGGGCGACCGCGGCATCCTCGCCGCCATGCTGCTCAACGTCGTGACCCTGCAGCCCGGCGAGGGGATGTTCCTCGGGGCAGGCAACATGCACGCCTACCTCCACGGCGTGGGCGTGGAAGTCATGGCGAACTCCGACAACGTGCTGCGTGGCGGGCTCACGCCGAAGCACATCGACGTCGACGAGCTCATGAGCGTCGTGAAGTTCAAGGCCGAGGAGCCGACGCTCCTGCCGGTCGAGGCGATCGGCCCGCGCACGTACCACTACGCGACCTCCGCCCCCGAGTTCACGGTGTGGCGGGTCGACCCGGGTGCGACGCCCGTCCACGTGCCGGGGTGCGGCGCGCGCATCGGGCTCGTCCTCGACGGCGACGCGCAGTTCACCACGAGCGGCGAGAGCCTCCACCTGGAGCGCGGCGAGGCCGTCCTCCTCGAGGCGAAGGACTGCGCCAGCGTCTCCGGCACGGGCCTGCTGTACCTGTCCGGCCCGGGCATCTAGCTGCGGTGGGCTCCTCGGCCTCACCGGGAGCCGGCGCGGCCGCGACTCACGACCAGGCGGTCGCCTTCGCTAGATTTGGCCTGCGCCCTTGTAGCTCAGCGGTAGAGCACCCGCCTTGTAAGCGGAAGGTCGTGGGTTCGATTCCCACCGGGGGCTCTGCTCGAGGCCTGTGACGCGGCCCCCCACTGGACGCGGTGGGGGACGACGGCCTCCGTCGTTACGATGCCGGACATGTCCGCCTCCGGTCGCACCCTCACCACGCGCATGCGTCCGTGGCACTTCGTCGTCGCCTTCGGCGTCGTGAGCCTGCTGGCGGACATGGTGTACGAGGGCGCCCGGAGCATCATCGGCCCGTACCTCGCGACCCTCGGCGCCTCGGCCACCGTGGTGGGCCTCGTCGCGGGCGCCGGGGAGTTCATCGGGTACGGGCTGCGCGTCGTGACGGGGTACGCGGTCGGCCGCACCCGCCACTACTGGACCTGGACGATCCTCGGCTACGCGATGACCGTGCTCAGCGTCCCGCTCATCGGCGTCACCGGCGTGCTCGCGCCCGCCCTCGTCCTCTACGGCACGGAGCGGCTCGGCAAGGCCGTCCGGTCGCCGGCCAAGGACACCCTCCTGTCGTACGCGGCGGCGAGGACCGGCCGCGGCAGCGCCTTCGGCGTCCACCAGGCCCTCGACCAGACCGGAGCGCTGCTCGGACCCCTGCTGCTCGCCGCCGTCCTCAGCTGGCGGGAGGGCGACTACCGCCTCGCGTTCGGGATCCTCGCGGTCCCCGGCGTCGTCCTGCTCGTGATGCTCGCGTGGCTGCGCTCCCGCGTCCCCGACCCCCGTGACTACGAGTCGCCGGACCACGACGAGGCGGAGCCCGAGCCGCAGCCGTCACCGGCCGCGGTCGCCCCCCGGCTGCCGGCGGTCTTCTGGCAGTACGTCACGGTGGTCGCCGTCCTCTCGGCCGGCGTGGCGTCGTTCCCGCTCATCGCGTTCCACGCCCTCGACACCCGCTTGGTGAACGACGCCACCATCCCCCTCCTCTTCGCGGTCGCCATGGCGGTCGACGGGCTGAGCGGTCTCGTCGTGGGCCGCCTGTACGACGCGTACGGCTCCCGGGTGCTCGTGGCGGTGCCGGTCGCCGCCGCCATCGCGGCCATCACGTTCACCCAGAGCCTCACGCTGCTCTGGCTCGGGGTGGCGATCTGGGGCGTCGTCAACGGCGTGCTCGACTCGACCGTGAAGGCGGTCGTGAGTGAGATCGTGCCGTCGCGGACTCGAGCAGCAGGCTTCGGGTGGCTCGCGCTGGTCCGTGGCCTGGGGCTCCTCGTCGCAGGCGGGCTCCTCGGGCTCGCGTACGAGCACGGCGCGCCCTGGGCGATCCTGCTCATCGTCGGGACCAACGCGGTCGCGCTGCTGGGCCTCGTCGCGATCCTGCGCCGCATCGAGCGGCACTAGCCGTACTCCGGCAGGGACGTTCCTGCCCCTACGATGCGTTCATGTCTCCCACGGTCGTCCAGCTGATCGGCTATGCCGGGAGCATCCTCGTGGTCCTGTCGTTCACGATGCGGCGGATCGTGCCCCTGCGCCTGGTGTCGGTGGGCGGCGCGGTCGTCACCGCCGTGTACGGGCTGCTCATCCAGGCGTGGCCGGTCCTCATCACGAACATCGTCATCGTGGGGATCCACGCCTGGCACCTGTACCGGGAGTTCACGACCTCCCACGAGTTCGACCTCGTCCCGGTGGGCGTCGACGCCCCCTTCCTCACCGACTTCCTGGCCGGACACCTCGCGGACATCCGCAAGTCCCAGCCGGACTTCACGGTGAACCTGCCCAACGACGTCGCGTACGTCTACATGCGGGACGGCATGCCGGCCGGGGCCCTGCTCGGCAGCCGGCAGGAGGACCGGCTCAACGTCCACCTCGACTACGTCCTGCCCGCGTTCCGGGACAGCGCCTTGGGCAGGTGGCTGTACGAGAGCGGAGGCTCACGTCAGCTCCGCGCGACGGGGATCCGCGAGATCGCGTCGCGCGCCGCCACGGACACCCACCGGCGGTTCCTGGAGTCGATGGGCTTTCTCGCGGAGGGCGACAGGTACGTGAGGAAGCTGTAGCCCGGTCTCGGTCACTCCGGCGAGGGCTCGCCGTGACGCGGCGCCGCCTGCGCCGGCCGTACGCCGGCATGGGCCTCACCCGCCGACCGCGCCTGGAACTCGGGACGCCGCGACGCCATCGCCGTGGCCAGCGTGAGGGCGGCGATCGTCACGAGGGCGCCCAGCACCAGGGCGGCGGGTTCGCCCGGGGCGAGCAGACCGGTGCTCGTCCCGATGGTCGCCGCCGCCACCGGCACGCCGAGCTGTGCCGACGTGGAGACCGCCCAGAGCGGGTGCTGGCGCGACACGGCGAGCGCGAGGTGCGTGAGGACGGCGGCGATCCCGAGGGTGAGCCCGAGGAGGACGAGGTGCGGGTCCGCGACCAGTGCGGCGACCGACAGCGAGGCGCCCAGCCAGACGAAGTAGAGGGGCGCGAGGAAGCCCTCGGCGACGGCGAAGAGCTGCTTCGCGAGGCGGTGGGGCTCACCCGCGAACGAGACGGCGAGGCCGAGCGCGAACCCGGCGAGCAGCACCGACACGTGCATCACCGCGGCGACGGCGGCCAAACCGAACAGGACGACGAGGCTGATCCGCAGCTCGAGCGCGAGGTGATGCTCCTTGCTGGTGTCTCGCAGCCGGTCCCAGCGGTCGGTCTCGTCGGCCCAGCGGAGTGCCAGCGCGATGGCGACCGCGAGGAGGGCGATGAGGGCGGCTCCGAGGCCGGCGCGGGGTGCGTTCTGCCAGTCCATGGCGAGCGGCAGCGCGACGATGCACGCGGTGTCGGCGACAGCGACCTGGGCCAGCGTGGGCAGCAGCTGGTCCCCGCCGAGGCCCAGCTGGTCCACGGCCGGCAGCACGAGCGCAGCCGACGACGACGCCATGATGACCGCGTAGACGCCGCCATGGCCGGTGCCGAACAGGGCGGCGATCCCGAACCCGGCACCCGCCGAGAGGACGCCGACGGCGGCGGCGCGCAGGACACCCGCGAGCAGCGCCGGGCGGAGCCGGGCATCACGGACAGGCACGTGCGTGCCGGCGACGAACATGGTGACGGCGAAGCCGACCTCGCCGAGGAACGTGAAGGTCGGGTCGCTCGCATTCACGAGACGGAGGCCGGAGCCGCCGATGGCGATGCCGGCGAGGAGCTCCCCGATGACCACCGGCATGCGCCACCTCGCGGCCCCCGCGAGGAGCGGGCCGGTGAGCGCGACGAGGCCGACGAGCGCCAGCAGCGGCAGGCTCACGGGATCAGGCGTCCCATCCGACGATGCGGCACGGGATCTCGCAGTTCTCGTCGACGAGGTAGCTGGCGCAGATCCGGTGGTACCCGTCGGCGATCTGGGCCGGCACCCCGGTCTCCATGGCTCCACGAACCACCAGCACCGGTGAGAGCGCCTGCCCCTTCCGTACCTTGGCGAGGTCGGACGCCACGTGGGGGTTCCCCTCGGCGAGCAGAGGCAGCCCTGCCGCCCGCAGGAGGTCCTTCGCCTTCTTCGTGACGATCGGCGCCGCCTGCAGGGCCGCCACGACCGCCGCGACCCGGTCCGGGGAGGCGAGCAGTCCGAGGTAGTCGGCGGCGGCCGGGTAGTCGTGCGCGTCCGGCTCGTGCTTCCACGCCACCTTCGTCATGGCAGCATCTTGCCTGCTCGGGGGCCTGGGCGTACCCGGTCAGGCGCCGACGTCGTGGAGGTGGTGCTCGACGTCGTGGACGAAGTACACCGCCAACGTCCCGACCGTGAACTCGGACCCGTTGCTGCGGAAGCCGTGACGCTGCCAGGCGTCGTCCGGTACGGACTCGAGCGTGGACACGGCAGCCTCGGTCGCGGCCGCCAGCTCGTCGCCGACGACCAGCGGGTCCTGCTCCCAGTACCGGTCCTCCACGGCTGTCGCATCCTGGTCCCAGTTGTCGAACCGGGCACCGTCCTCGGCCAGCATGAGCTTCAGCCGGCCATCCATCGTGCGGTTGACGTCGCGCACATGGCAGGCGTACTCGAGCGGCGACCACGTCATGGGCGCGGGACGAGCGCGTACTGACGCGCGGGCCAGCGCCTCCCGCCATCTCGGCAGCGTCGCGCGGAGGCGGTCGGCCGCCAAGGTCGGGTCGAACGGCGTGAACCCGCACTCCGTACATCCCAGCGTGATGACGTAGGTCCAGTCCCGGTCCTCGGGAGGCGGCGCGAGCGGCTCTGACATGTGTGGCAGCGTACGTCCACGCCCGGGAGCATCGGCCCGGAACCGGCCCTCGGACCAGTGAGAGTCTCCCCATGTCCCCTGCCATGTCGGGGACCGGCTGACAGCATCACGCCTAGACATAGGAGACAACCACCCCGCTTGCCTCGTACAGTTCGGCAGACGGCCTCCCGGGAGGCCGTGTCGAGACGAACCGGTGGGGGGCCGCTTCAGGAGAGGGAGCATGGCTGACCTGCTGACCGTCCGCGGGGTGACGAAGACCCATGCCGGGATGCCGGTGCTGAGGGGCATCGACCTCGACATCCGGCCCGGCGAGGTCCTCGGGCTCATCGGTGCGAACGGCGCCGGCAAGTCCACGCTCATGAGCATCATCGCCGGCGCGTACCGGGCCGACTCAGGCTCGATGCTCGTCGAGGGCGAGCCGTACCACCCTGCCGACCCTGCCCACGCACGCAGCCTGGGCATCGGCATCATCGAGCAGAACTTCCAGATCGAGGGCTCGCTCACGGTCGCCCAGGCGATCTACCGGAACACGTACCAGGCGGGGCGTCCGCACGAGCAGCTTCGCCGGCAGGCGCAGTGGCTGCTCAACGAGGCCGGTGTGCACATCTCCCCGGACGCTCGGGTCGGCCACCTGCTTCGTCCCGAGATCGGTCTCGTCGAGGCCGTACGTCTCCTCGCCGACGACGCGCAGATCGTGCTCGTCGACGAGGTGGCGGCGACGTTCAACGTCCGTGAGATCGCGGACCTCCACTTCATCACGAGCCGCCTCACCCGCCAGGGCCGCAGCGTCGTCTACATCTCGCACCGGCTGCACGAGGTGAAGGACATCACCAACCGCGTCGCCATCCTCCGCGAAGGCGTCATCGTCGACATCCAGAAGTCGGCGGAGACGACGACCGAACGCATGGCGGAGGCCATGTTCGGGCGCGTCGTCATGCGGGACAAGCGCACGACCACCCATCGGCCCGAGGTCGTCCTCAAGGCGAGGAACCTCCGCGGCGAGACCGTCAAGGGCGTGGACTTCGA
>DASSQF010000257.1:0-4746 GCA_035702685.1 Propionibacteriaceae bacterium | reverse complement strand
GGCGGTGGGCGCATCCACCTGACGCAGGGCGACGTGCTCCCGAGCGCCCGTCCCGAGAGCTGCCGGGTCCGGCGAGGCGAGACCTAGCTCGCGGAGCTCGACGGTACGTGCCTCGTCCGCCCGCCGGGCGGCCGTACGGATCCGCTCGGCCTGCGTCGTGTCGAGCGCCACCTCGTCGAGGACGGCCTGGAACCGGGACAGCTCACCCGCGAGCAGCCCTTCGACCCTGGCGTCGAGGTCCTCCTTCGCCTTCTTCGCGAGCCGGCGCACGGCGTCGTCGCCGAACACCGCCTCCAGCACCCTCTGCGCCAGCACGGCCGTGCCCCCGGCGACGCCGATCTCCGCGCCGACGAGGCCACCGGTGTGCGCGAAGGCGACGAGCATGAGGGCGACACCGACACCGTTGACGCCGAATGCGGCGATCCGTGCCTTGGTCCGTCGTCCTGACCCCTCCTCGCTCACGAGGTCCATGACGTCGCCCTGCCAGGCCCTGATCGCACGAGCGGCTCGGGACGGGTAGTCGCCCGAGACGCGACGCAGCTCCCCGCCGGCGCGGTCGAGCAGCACCCGGCCGGCGGGGTTCGCCCGCCAGGCCGCCTCGGCGCGCTCGGCTGCCTTCTCGCCCTCCTCGCGGAGCAGCGCCTCGAGGCCGGACTCCACCGCGACAGCCACGTCGCCCGCACCCTTGGGTTCTCCCCGCAGCGCCGCCCACACGCGGTCCCGCAGCCAGCCGATCCGCTGCTCCAGCACCCGGAAGAACTCACCCGTACCCACGAAGTCGTGCCACCGCGCCAGGACCTCTCCGCGCAGCAGCGTGCCGTCCGCGGACTGGACGCTCACCGCCCGTACAGCCTCCTCGTACGACGCCACCGCGTCCGTACGGAGCTGGTCGAGCGCCTCGGCCTGGTCGTCGACGGCCTGGGCGATGTCCGGGGCCTGCCGGGTGAGCGAGCTGATCGCCCCGTCGAGCGTCTGCATGACGACCTTGGCACGGGTGCCCTGGTCAGCGGCGAGCGCGGCGAGCCAGCCACGGATGGGTGCCACCGCCGCGTCGGGCAGCAGCCCGTCCGCGTCGGTCGTGGTCTCCGGCACGGCGAAGAGCGGCGACGACGCGAGCCCCCGCTCGGTCATCATCAGTCCGAGGTGCGGCGGCACCTCCGCCATGGCCGCAGGAGGTACGCGGTCGACGACCACGGCGACGGCGGCGCTCCGGTCCACGGCGCTCGCGAGGTAGTCCCAGGGCACGGCATCCGCGTACCGGGCGGCGCTCGTCACGAAGAGCCACAGGTCCGCGGCGGACAGCAGCTGAGCCGCCAGGCGACGGTTCTCCACGACGACAGAGTCGATGTCGGGCGCGTCGAGGACGGCGAGCCCCCGCGGCAGCGAGGGCTCCGGCACGAGGTGCAGGGACCGGCTGTCGTCGCTCGACCGCGAGGACCTCGACAGGCCGGGAAGGATCCGGTCGTCGGTGAACCACCGCTCGTCGTCGGGATGGTGGACGAGCACGGGAGAGCGTGTCGTCGGCCGGATGACGCCGGGCCTGCTCACGACCCGCCCGATGAGGGAGTTCACGAGCGTCGACTTCCCGGCGCCCGTCGAGCCGCCCACGACCGCGAGCAGGGGCGCCTCGATCTGGCTCAGGCGCGGCAGCACGTAGTCGTCGAGCTGGCCCGCGGCGTCACGGGACGCGGCGGTGAGCCGCTCGGCGTCCGGCAGGGGAAGTGGCAGCCTCACGGAGACGAGCGCGTCCCGGAGCTCGGTCAACGCGTCGGTCAGCGGACTGGCCATGGCCCTCCTAGACCCTCGGTGGCCCCCACCGCGGGTCCACGACCGACGAGCTCTGGCCCGATCCTAATGGGGCCTGAACCGGAACCGGGGCAGGGAACTGAGGTCCGGCGACGGCCGGACCCTGCACCGGGCTCCCGAGCGCGGCGGCCGGGAACTGGCCTCCTATACCCGCCGGCCCGGGGTAGCTCGGGGGCTGCCAGCCGGTCGCGTACGTCGCACGCCTCCTCCAGTACGGCCTGAGCCCGCGTGCGTCGTCGAGCCCGCCTGCCGCACGGAGCGCGCGGATCTCGTCCAGGAGCTCACGCTCGCGCCACAGTCCCGCGGCGTCCACGGTCCCCCGAGTGATCTGGTCGCGCAGGTAGGCGAGCTCGGTCACCGCTCGCTGCAGCCGGTACGTGGCGAGGACGTTGCCCCACCAGGGCGACAGGGCGAGCATCCGTGCCCGCTGGAGCACCCGGGAGAAGAGCAGGGGGTACGTGTCGGGCATCCAGCCGGCCATCACGTAGTCGGAGAGCCGGTTCCTGATGAGCCGCCCCTCGCGCACGACCTGCACACCGACGAAGACGACGACGGAGAACAGCACGGGCAGTGCCAGCGTCAGGTACACCATCTTCTGGGCGCTGTCCGGGAACAGCCCGGCAACCGTGTTGAACGTCATGTGCAGCAGGGCGGCCGTGAGGTAGCCGGCCACAGGGCCTACGACCCGTACGACCTTGGCACGGCTCCGGAGCCCGATCGCCAGCCCCACAGCGGTCATCGACGTGAACAGCGGGTGCCCGAAGCTCGTCCAGAAGCCGCGCATCGTCACGAGCTGGGCGACGGCGGCGGCGACGTCCCCGGTCGAGGCGGTCATGCTTCCGTACACGATCGCCCGCGCGTAGTAGACGATGTTCTCGCTGAAGGCGAAGCCGATGGCCGAGAGCCCGGCCAGGCTCACCAGGCTCAGGATGCTGGTGAGTCGCCGCCGGTCGAGGAACGCGACGAGGAACAGCACGGTCGCTTTGAACAGCTCCTCGACGAACGGTGCGATGTACACGGCGGCCCTCGCCCCGGCGAGCTGGTTGCCGTTCTGGTCGATCGCGAGGCGCTGGGCGGCCCAGGAGTTGACGACCAGCGACCCGTACGCGGCGATCGAGCCGCCCCAGAACAGGGCGAGCGCCCAGAGGAGCCAGCGCTGCGGACGCCAGCGGTCCACGACGAGGAACAGCAGCGACCACACCAGGAGGGTCGGGAACGCGTAGCTCGCCGCCTGGGTGAGGGCGTCGGTGTTGAGCCCCGGGACGGTGCCCGCATCGGTCTTCACGTCGGCGGTGAGGATGAGGCGGAGGCGGACGAGGGCGAAGACGCCCAGCAGGAGGACGACCACGCTCGCCCACAGCCACCGGCTGCGCGTGAACCGCTCGACGGTGGTGAGCCGTGCGTCCGGAACGTCGACCGCCGAGAGCCTCCGGTACCGGCCGATGCCGGGCAGGTCGGTCCGGAGAGCGTCAGCCATGGCGTCCAGAGTAGCGGCGCGTCCTCTGGAGGGCCGGGACTGCCGGTGGGGGCCGGTGTCGACGCCCGCTCAGCCCTCGCTGTCGAGGACCGACACGGTGACAGGCGTTTCCCGCTCCAGGGTGGTCGAGACCGTGCACAGCCGGTCGTGGGACATCCGCACGGCCTTCGGCAGCATCTCGCGGGCCTCGTCGGCGCCGTCGCCGTCGTCGAAGCGGACGTCGAAGACCAGCCTCACGTCCGTCGCGTACGACGCGCCCCGCTCGTCCTTGGCCCGCTCGGCCGTCGCGGTCGCCACGAACGAGGCGGGCTCGGCGCGGCGGCTCACGAGGGTGTCGACATCGACCGACGAGCAGCCGGCCAGTGCCGCCAGGAGAAGCTCGACCGGTGAGAAGGACCCGTCGTCGGCCGTGGAGAAGCGGATCTCGCCGCCGCGTCGGTTCCGGGCCACGAACGTGCCGCCCGAGGTCCTCTCCACGGTCACCAGGTAGCGCGGTTGCGGGTGCTCGGTCATGGGTCTCCTCGATGCGTTGGGCGAGTCCGTACCCAACCTACGCAGGTGCGAGGACGCCGAGCGCGCCCACCTCTGGTCACCGGGCCGAAATGGCGTCAGAGTTCCGTATCAGAGACGTGTTCCGGGCCTCTCACCTGTCGTAGTGCCTCTGAAAGGACGTCGATGTACAACCCCGCCCCCCGGCCGGACAACCCCACCGCCCCGCGATCCGACAACCTTCCCACCCTCGCCATCAAGGCACTCGACCCGTCATCCGCGCCCCGCGGGACGAGCTACCAGCCCACCGCGTACGTCGCGGACAGCCTCATCGTCTTCACGCGCGACGTGGGCGCGGTCGAGGAGGCCATCGCGCGCCTCGTCGACCCTGGTGTCCGCCTGAGCGCCGCTCCCCTGTTCCGCGCCGACCTCAAGCCGCTCGCCGAGACGGCCGTCCCGACCCTGGTCCAGGTGACGATCGGGTACGAGTCCGGAGCCGTGCGCAGCGTCGACCTCGTGTCCCTCGTCGCCCAGCTGCGCGCGCAGTTCGGTCCCAACGCGGTGGGGCTGGACCACATCATCACCACCGCTCCGTACCTCGCCGGCGTCCCGTACCTGGCGGGCGTTCCGTACCTGGCGGGCGTCCCGTACCTGGCGGGCGTGCCGTACCTGGCAGGCGTCCCGTACCTCGCGGGCGTGTCGGCGGCCCAGCAGTACGGCATGCCCGGCTTCGGCGGCCGCGCGCCGGTGGCCCTGCTCCTCGACGACCCCGCCTGCGCGGCACCCGTGCCGCCGCGGCGCCCGACCGTCGCCGTGCTCGACACCGGGCTCGGCAAGCACCCCTGGTTCAGCGACGCCGCCCTCGCGACCGACAAGGTCACGTACGGCCCGTACCTGCTCGGCATGTACGGGAACCTGCCCGGCGCGGAGTGGCACCAGCCTCCGGTCGACCCGCTGGACGGCTCAGTGGGCAG
>DASSQF010000256.1:0-2727 GCA_035702685.1 Propionibacteriaceae bacterium | reverse complement strand
CGTCTGAGAATCATGACGATTACTCGAGATCTCGCCACCAGTGCCGTCGGCACGTTCCCTCCGTCTCGGCCGTCCTTCACTTGGTGCCGGCGTCAGGCTGGACCAATGGGGCAAGGTTGGGGCGCCGTTGCGACCCACTGTCCCCATCTGCTCCGCGAAAAGCTTGACAAGCGATGAAACCCCTAGCCAGAGCCCCGTGGGCTTCGAGGGGCGACAGGCGCAGCACCCGCGGCGTAACCCATAATGCCTTGTCAGGGCCACATTCGTGGTCGGGGCGACAGGACTCGAACCTGCGGTCTCCTGCTCCCAAAGCAGGCGCGCTAGCCACTACGCTACGCCCCGCCTGCGGCGTACCGCGGGCTGCGCCAGCCTACCCCGGGCGGCCGGAGCCTGTCGCCTCCGATGCGCGCCCGTGCGGGAGCGGGATTCGTCGGCCACGTACGTACGGGATAGCATGGCAGGCGCGTCAGCGCCGTCGACTCGGCGCGCCCCGAACCCGTACGTCCGTCAGGAGTAACCCTTGCCCAGCACCGTCGAGCAGCTGAGCCCCACCCGGGTGAAGCTCACCATCGAGATCCCCTTCGCGGACCTCAAGCCGGCCATCGACAAGGCGTACGCCCAGATCGGCTCGCAGATCACCGTCCCCGGCTTCCGCAAGGGCAAGGTGCCGGCGGCCGTCATCAACCAGCGCGTCGGCCGCGGCGCCGTCCTCCAGGACGCGATCAACGAGACGATCCCCAAGGCGTACGCCGCGGCGATCAGCGAGCACAGCCTGACCCCGCTCGCGCAGCCGGAGATCGACATCACCAAGCTCGAGGACAACGACCTCGTCGAGCTCGTCGCCGAGGTGGACGTCCGTCCGGACTTCGACCTGCCGGACTTCTCCCGGGTCAACGTGACGGTCGACAACATCGCGGACACCACGCCGATCATCGAGGAGCGCACGGACCTGCTCCGCCAGCGCTTCGCCACGACGACCGAGGTCGACCGTGCGGCCCAGGAGGGCGACCTCGTCGTCCTCGACCTCGAGGGCTCGAACGACGGCGTACCGCTCGAGGAGGCGAGCGCCCAGGGGATCTCGTACATCCTCGGCTCCGGCGGGATGCTGGACGGCCTGGACGAGGCCGTGACCGGGCTCAAGGCCGGCGACACCACGACCTTCACCTCGACGCTCGTGGGCGGCGCCCTCCGGGGGCAGGAGGCCGACGTCAAGGTGACCGTGAACAAGGTCTCCTCGCGTGAGCTGCCCGAGCTGAACGACGACTTCGCCCAGCTCGTGAGCGAGTTCGACACGCTCGACGAGATGCGCGCCGACCTCGCCGACGGCGCCCTGCGCCAGGCCCGCCTCGAGCAGGCCGCCAGCGCTCGGGACAAGGTCCTCGAGGCCCTCCTCGAGCTCACGAGCTTCGAGCTGCCCGAGCGGCTCGTCCTCGCCGAGAAGGAGGCGCGGCGCAACCAGATCAACGCGCAGCTCCGCCAGGCAGGCCTGACGATCGAGTCCTACCTCGACGGCAACGAGTCCGAGCCGGCGAACACCCCGGAGGAGTTCTGGGAGAACGTCGACACCTCGTCGGAGAAGTCGCTGCGCGCCCAGGTGCTGCTCGACAAGATCGCCGACGACCGCCAGATCGGCGTCGACAACCAAGAGCTCACCATGCTCATCTACCGCAAGGCGCAGGAGAACGGCACCACGCCCGAGCAGGAGCTCTCGCACATGCAGGAGCACGACCACATGGGCGAGTGGGCCGGCGAGATCCGCCGCGGCAAGGCCCTCGGCCTGATCGTCGCGGGCGCGACCATCAAGGACGCCGACGGCAACCCTGTCGACCTGTCCCACCTGAACGCCGACGGCACGATCTCCGAGGCCGCGCCTGAGGCTCCCGAGGCCGACGCCGAGGAGGCCGCCGAGACAGAGGCGCCGAAGGCCAAGAAGAAGAAGGCCGCGCCGAGCTTCGACGAGGCCGCTGCCGCCTCCAAGGCGAAGAAGGCGGACTCCGACCAGGAGTGAGCCCAGCCCGTACGACGTCCCCGGACCTGGTCGCAGGTGCCGGGGACGTCGTGCGTCAGGGCCCGTACGCCGGGTCCGCTGTGGGTGAACAGGACTCCGCACGCCCGCTCTGCGGTGGACGAGCGGACCCGTGCGCGCCTGCTCCGCCCTCAGCGAACAGGGCCCTGGGGGGCTGGTGCGCCGTCAGCGAACAGGGCCCTGGGGGGCTGGTGCGCCGTCAGCGAACAGGGCCTCATGTTCCTCTGTTCCGCGGCTTCCAGCCGGTAGGTTCTCCTGCGTGACGAAGAACGACGAGACTCCCCGTATGGCGGCTCTGCCCGGCGTGGCAGGTATGAGCGACTCCGTGTACCAATCCCTCCTCGCGAACCGCATCATCTTCCTCGGCTCCGAGGTGAAGGACGAGAACGCGAACGCGATCTGTGCCCAGATGCTCCTGCTCAACGCAGAGGACCCGCACAAGGACATCTACCTCTACATCAACTCGCCCGGCGGATCCGTCGACTCGGGCATGGCGATCTTCGACACCATGCAGTGGATCTCCAACGACGTCGCCACGGTGGCCATGGGCCTCGCCGCGTCGATGGGGCAGTTCCTGCTCAGCGCAGGCACGAAGGGCAAGCGGTTCGCCCTCCCGCACAGCCGGATCATGATGCACCAGCCCTCCGGCGGGCTCGGCGGTACGGCGTCCGACATCCGCATCCAGGCGGAGCAGTCGCTCC
>DASSQF010000255.1:0-3742 GCA_035702685.1 Propionibacteriaceae bacterium | reverse complement strand
CGGTCGGCGGGGTCAGCGGTCGGCGGTGGCTCCCCAGATGCGCGAGAGGTAGTCGCGCATCGAGCGGTCGGACGAGAAGAAGCCGCAGCGCGCGATGTTGAGGATCGCCGAGCGCGTCCAGCCGTCCCGGTCCGCGTACGCCTCCTCCACCCTCTCCTGGGCGTCGATGTACGACTGGTAGTCCGCCAGTGCCATGTACGGGTCCTGCTGGACGAGGTTCGACACCACCATGTCGAACACCTGCCGGTCGCCGTCGGAGAAGGCACCGGAGGCGATGAGGTCGATCGCGCTCTTGAGCGTCGGGTTGCTCTCGTAGTACTCGCTCGGGTGGTAGCCGGCCGCGGTGAGGGATGCGACCTCCGGCTCGTTCATGCCGAACAGGAAGAAGTTGGCGTCGCCGACGAGCTTGCGGATCTCGATGTTCGCGCCGTCGTCCGTACCGATCGTCAGGGCGCCGTTGAGGGCGAACTTCATGTTGCCGGTTCCGGACGCCTCCATGCCCGCCAGGGAGATCTGCTCGGACAGGTCCGCCGCCGGGATGAGCTTCTCGGCCAGGGTCACGTTGTAGTTGGCGGGGAACGCCACCGTGAGCTTCCCCTTGACCCGCTTGTCGGCGTTGATCGTGTCGGCCACCCGGTTGATGAGGTAGATCGTCTCCTTGGCCATCCGGTAGCCGGGAGCGGCCTTGGCGCCGAACACGACCGTACGTGGGGTGACGGTCGCGGGGTCGAGCCGACCGGAGATGAGCCCGTCGTACAGGGTGACGACGTGGAGCAGCTTGAGGCTCTGCCGCTTGTACTCGTGGAGCCGCTTGACCATGACGTCGAGCAGGTGGCCCTCGGGCAGCTCGATGCCGTCACGGGCCAGCAGCAGCCTGGACAGGCGGGTCTTGTTCGTCTCCTTGGAGGCCCGGAACGCCGCGCGGAAGTCCTCGTCCTCCGCGTACGGCTCCAGCTCCTCGAGCCGCTCCAGGTCCGTGACCCAGCCGGGGCCGAGCGCGTCGGTGATGAGGGCGCTGAGCGACGGGTTGGCCAGCCGGATGAAGCGCCGGGGAGTGACCCCGTTCGTGACGTTCGTGAACTTGTGCGGCCAGTGGCTGGAGAAGTCGGGCAGCACCTTCTCCGCGAGCAGCTCCGACTGGATCTGGGCCACGCCGTTCACCTTGGTCGCGGCGACCGTCGCGAGGTAGGCCATGCGGATGGAGCGCTGCGGGTACTCGGTCACGATCGACATCCGCCGGACCCGCAGCTCGTCGTCGGGGTAGGCCTTGCGGACCTCCGCGAGGAACTGGTCGTTGATCTTGTAGATGATCTCGAGGTGGCGCGGCAGCAGCCGGCCGAGCAGCTCCGCGGACCACATCTCGAGGGCCTCGGGCAACAGCGTGTGGCAGGTGTACGCGAAGCACTGGGTCGTGATCTCCCACGCCTCGTCCCACTCGAACTTCTTCTCGTCGACGAGGATGCGCATGAGCTCGGGCACCGCGATGACGGGGTGGGTGTCGTTGAGCTGGAACATGATCCGCTTCGGCAGGTCGTGGAGGTCGAAGTCCTCCTCGAGCATCTGCTCGATGAAGTCGCGCAGGGAGCACGCGACGAAGAAGTACTGCTGCTGAAGGCGCAGCTCCTTGCCCTGGGGGGTCGAGTCCTCGGGGTACAGGACCTTCGTGATGTTCTCGGCGAACGTCTGCGCACGTACGGCCTCGGCGTAGTCGCCGGCGTTGAAGATCGCCAGGTCGAACGCCTTCGTCGCCTGGGCGCTCCACAGGCGGAGCGTGTTGACGCGGCCGTTCTGGTAGCCGGGGACCATGTAGTTGTACGGGATGCCGAGCACGTTCCATGCCGGCACCCAGCGACATCGCGTGACGCCGCCGTCGTCGTACGTCTCCGTGTGGCCGCCGAAGTCGACCTGGACCGCGGCCTCCGGGTGCGGGAACTCCCAGGGTCCGCCGAGGGAGAGCCACGTGTCGGGCTGCTCGACCTGGCGGCCGTCGACGAACGTCTGGCGGAAGATGCCGTACTCGTAGCGGATCCCGTACCCGATGCACGGGACGCTCATCGTGGCGAGGGAGTCGATGAAGCAGGCGGCGAGCCGGCCGAGGCCGCCGTTGCCGAGACCCGGCTCGACCTCCTGGGCGCGCAGCGTCGCGATGTCGAGGCCGCAGCTCTCGAGTGCCTTCGTCGCGATCTCGCTCAGGTCCGTCGCGAGGAGGGCGTTGCCGAGCTGACGACCCAGCAGGTACTCGGCCGACAGGTAGCCGATCGTCTTCGCCTTCGAGAGCCGGTTGTGACGCACGGTCTCGAGCCAGCGGGCCATGAGGTAGTGGCGCACGGTCTTCGCCAGTGCCAGGTACTGGTCGTTGACCGTGGAGCCGGACAGGGACACCCCTTGGCCGCCGTTGAGCTCACGGAGGAACTCCTTGACGAAGCCGTCCACCGAGTGCGGCGGCGTCGTGACCGGAGACACGGCGATCGGATGGGTCGGCTGGAAGTGCGGGCCGAGCCGGCGCGTCTCGCTGCTGGGCGTCTCGTCGGCGTGAACGGTTGGATCGTTCATGTCGGCCTCGTCGGAGATGGACTCTGCGGTCATTGGGTCACCGTAACGCTGTCGTCTTTGACTCGCGATATGGTCCACCCCCCGTACGGACTGTGTCGAGATGCGAGACGCAGAAGGTCTTGAACGTGCTATACCGCCCTGCTCGGGACCGTCCGCGCGGCATGCCAGGATGGAGCCCGTGAGGCACGGGACGCACAGCAGTGCGACTCTTCGACGGGGGGACGACGCGTGACCGAGACGAGCGCGATGACGTGCTACCGGCACGAGGGCGTCGCCGCGGGAGTGGTCTGCACCCGGTGCAAGAGGCCCATCTGCCCGCAGTGCATGGTGGACGCCGCCGTCGGGTTCCAGTGCCCGGAGTGCGCGCGGCAGGGTGCCCGTGAGACGCGGCAGGGCATGCTGCCGTACGGCGGGTACCCGAGCCGTGACCCGCGGATCACGTCGATCGTGCTCATCGCCATCAACGTCGTCGTGTGGCTGCTCGCCAGCCGCAGTGCGCTCGGCGACCACCTGGGCCTCGTGCCGCGCGGGGTGTGCCTCGCGGCGAACGACCCCTCGTCGTACTACCCGGGCGCGGTCCAGAGCGCCTGCGCCGCGAGCGGCGACAACTGGGTCTCCGGCGTGGCCAGCGGCGCGTGGTGGCAGGTCGTGACGTCGGTGTTCACGCACCTGACGCTTGTCCACCTGGCCGTCAACATGGTCTCGCTGTTCGTCATCGGACCGATCATCGAGCGGGTCCTGGGCCGTAACCGGTTCCTCGTCCTGTACGGCATCTCCGGTCTCGCCGGCTCGGCCAGCGTCATGTGGCTGACCAGCCCGGACGCCTCGACGGTCGGCGCGTCCGGCGCCCTGTTCGGGCTCATGGGCGCGCTGCTGCTCCTCTCGTACAAGGCCAAGGGCAACTTCGTCCAGGTCCTCGTCGTGCTCGGCGCGAACGTGGCGTTCACCCTGTTCTACGTCGGGACGATCTCCTGGCAGGGTCATTTCGGCGGCCTCGCGGGCGGGCTCCTGGCGGCCTGGGTGATCGCGTACGCCCCGCGCGAGCGCAGGCGCCAGGTCCAGCTGTACGGGCTGGGCGCGCTCACCGTCCTTATCCTCGCCGCCATCGTGGCGCGGGCGCTCATGCTCGCGTGAGCCGCGGCCTTCAGGGCTAGGGTCGGCGTCATGCGGGAGCTGCACACGACGCTGG
>DASSQF010000254.1:0-14492 GCA_035702685.1 Propionibacteriaceae bacterium | reverse complement strand
GCCCTCCCGCTGGCGCTCAATCCCACATCCGGACAGAGGCTCCCCGCATGCTGAACGACGCGCTGGCCGCCGCCGTCCTCGAGGTGGAACGCCACGTGGGACAGGGCGGCTGGGACCAGCCGACCCGCTTGTTCGCTCTCGTGCCGACCGCTGAGCTGCTCGCCGCCGCCCCCGAGCTGGCAGCCCAGCTGGGGCAGGACCACCCTGAGGGGCACCTGTCGAGCATCGAGCAGGAGGACTTCCACAACGGGCTGCCGCTGTTCGAGGCGCTCGCCCACCTCGCGTGGCCGCCGACCGTCGCCGGCTGCGTGCTCTCGGTGGAGCGTGTGTTCCTGCCGTCCCAGTACGAGTCCGAGCTCCCCGAGGACTTCGACGAGGCGGGCGAGGCCGTCGCCAGCCACCCACACCGGCAGGAGCTTCGGCTCGTGACCGGAGTGCTGCGCACCGGAGAGCGCCACGCCGTGGCGCGGGTGCGCAGCGATCCCACCCAGCTCCTCGGCGGAGAGGACATGGCCCCCGGCCTGTCCACAGCGCTTCTCGCTACGCTGAGCGACTGAAACTCATCAAGGAGCGTTGCTGTGTCCAGCCCTTCTCTCGGTCGTACTCGGCGGGGCGCACTCATCCCGACGATCATCATCGTCATCGTCATCGGCTGGCTCTTCGCGTCCTTCGCGCAGATCTGGACCGACCACCTCTGGTTCTCGCAGCTGGGCTACGGCGTCGTCTTCACGACACAGCTGTGGACGTCCGTCGGACTGTTCTTCGGCTTCGGGCTCGTCATGGCTGCCGCGGTCGCCGTCACGCTGCTCATCTCGACGCGGGACATCCGTGGGAACACCCGGTCGGGCAGCGCCCTGCTCAACCGCTACCGGGACCTCCTCGGCCGGCGGCTCGGGCTCGCGATCGCCATCCCGGCGGTGTTCTTCGGCATCATGGCCGGCCTGACCGGCACGTCCGCCAAGTCGCTGTTCCTCGCGTACCTCAACCGCGTCCCCTTCGGGGAGCACGACGCCCGCTTCAGCGTGGACATCTCGTTCTTCATCTTCGAGTACCCGTGGTACCGCTACCTCAACTCGTTCGTGCTCGGCGTCCTGCTCCTGTGCCTGGCGATCGCCGTGGTCGTGAACTTCGCCATGGGCGTTCTCAGCACCCAGAACAGGCCCGCGCTCGGTACCCGCAGGGCGCACGCCCAGATCTCCGTGCTCGCCGGGCTCGCGCTCGTGTCGTTCGCCGTCAGCGCGTTCCTCGACCGGTTCGGTGAGGAGCTCCAGTCGTCGACGCTGCTGGACGGCCTCACGTACACCGGCGACCGCGCCCAGGTGACCGCCCACACGGTGGTGTCCGTGATCGCGCTGCTCACGGCCGTCATGTTCTTCGTCTACGCACGCCGCCCCGGGTGGCGCGTGCCGGTGACTTCCGCGATCCTCATGGTCGTCTCGTCGCTCATCGTCGGTGTCGCCTACCCGGCCATGGTCCAGTCGTTCTCGGTCCGGCCGGACGAGCCCGACAAGGAGCGCCCGTACATCGAGAGCCACATCACGGCGACGCGTGAGGCGTACGGGGTGGCGGACACGCAGATCTACGACTACTCGGCGACGACGAGCGCGGACGCGGGGCAGCTCTCGGCCGACGCCGCCACGCTCCCTGGGATCCGGCTCATCGACCCCTCGATGGTGCGCGACACGTACGAGCAGCTCCAGCAGGTGCGCGGCTACTACTCGTTCGCGCCCGTCCTCGACGTGGACCGCTACAGCATCAACGGCACGCAGACCGACGTGGTCATCGCGGCGCGCGAGATGGACCAGTCCGGCCTGCAGAACAAGCAGTGGAACAACCTCCACACCGTCTACACGCACGGGTACGGCCTGGTCGCGGCGTACGGCAACCGGCGACAGGCGGGCGGTGAGCCGCAGTGGCTGGCCGCAGACATCCCCACGGTGGGCCTCCTCAAGGCGGACCAGCCCCGCATCTACTACGGCGAGCTCGGGATGAACTACGTCGTCGTCGGCCGCACGGAGGGCCAGTCGCCGATCGAGTTCGACACACCGGGTGGCGGGGGCGCGACGGGTGAGCAGTTCAGGACGTACGACGGCGCCGGCGGCGTCGGGATCGGCAACGCGTTCACGAAGGCGCTGTACGCGATGCGCTTCGCCGACATCAACCTGCTCCTGTCCGACCGCGTCAACAGCAACTCGAAGATCCTCTACGACCGGACCCCGACCCAGCGCGTCCAGCAGGTCGCGCCGTGGCTCACCGTCGACTCGGACATCTACCCGGCCATCGTCAAGGGTCGGATCGTCTGGATCGTCGACGCGTACACGACGAGCGACAACTACCCCAACAGCCACAAGATGTCGCTGAACCGGGCGGCCTCGAACCAGATGGTGCAGACGTCAGCGCTGTCCGCGAACGACGAGATCAACTACGTCCGCAACTCGGTCAAGGCGACCATCGACGCGTACGACGGCACCGTGACGCTCTACGCGTGGGACGAGACGGATCCGCTGCTCCTCACGTGGATGAAGGCCTACCCGGGCACGGTCCAGCCGAAGTCGGCCATCTCGCCTGAGCTCATGAGCCACCTCCGGTACCCGACCGACCTGTACCGGGCGCAGCGCGAGGTGCTCGCCCGCTACCACATGACGAACCCCGACCAGTGGTACTCCACGTCGGACATGTGGGCCATCCCGAGCGACCCGACCGTCGACCAGTCGGCCAACCTCCGCGAGCCGACGTACTACATGTCGGTGCGCTGGCCGACCGCCTCGCAGAACGGCAAGCAGGTCCAGGGCGAGACGTCACCCCAGTTCAGCCAGACGACCGTGTACAGCCCCAACGCGCGGCAGAACCTCGCCGCGTACATGACCGTGGTGGCCGATGCGTCGAGCAAGGACTACGGCAAGATCCGGGTCCTGCGCATGTCCGACACCCAGCAGATCGAGGGCGCCGGCCAGGCCCACAACAACATCCTGCGCGACGAGAAGGTCGCGTCCGCGCTCCGGCCGTACCTCAACCAGGGCAGCGCGAAGGCCCTGTACGGGAACCTCCTGACCGTCCCCGTGGGTGGCGGCATCCTGTACGTCGAGCCGATCTACACCCAGCGCAACGAGGCCCAGAGCGGCGCGTTCCCCGTCCTCACGTACGTCGTCGTCCGGTTCGGGGACCACGTCGGCATCGCCGACACCCTGCAGGGCGCGCTGGACCAGGTGTTCTCCGGCGACGCCGGCGCGACGACGAACGAGAACGCGCCACCGGCGACGAGTACGCCGACGACTCCGGGCACGCCGACGACCAACCCGATCCCCACGACGCCCGACCAGGTGGCGATCAAGGCGGCGCTGGCCGAAGCGCAGCAGGCGTTCACCGACGCCGACAAGGCCCTGGCTGCAGGCGACCTGGCCGGCTACCAGAAGGCGAACCAGACCGCCCAGGCGGCCGTGGCCAGGGCCCTCAAGGCGATGGGCGGCTGAGCAGGACCGCATACGCCGCGGGTCGGACGGGCGCCTTGGGGCCGCGCGTACGTGCCCCGAGCCCGGCCGACGGCCGGCTGTTGCGGGGCCGAGCCGGCCGGGCCGGCCCGCTGACACGGAGCCGAGACAGAACGGACCAGCTGCTACAGGGCGGGGGGCGGCTCGGCCTCGACGCCGAGGCCGTCCGCCAGCGCCGGGTCACCGACCACGATGACGGCCGGGTCTGAGGGCCAGATCTCCGTGAACGCGGCCGTCGCCTGGTCCGGTGTCACCTGCGCCATGAGGGCCATCGACTCGTCCACGTGGCGCCAGTCGAGCCCCATCGACGCGAGGACGACGGCCTGCTGCGAGACGCCGCCCGCGGTGGCGTACCGCAGGGGCGCGACGCGGGTCAGGTAGCCGATCGCCCGTCGCACCTCGGCGGCGGTGAACGGCTTGGCAGAGACGTCCAGGAGCCGCAGGGCCTGGGTCACCGCCTCCGGGACCACCTCGGTACGGAAGGAGCCGCCCACCACGGCGTACCCGCCGTGACGGAGCTGCGTCGACGACATGCTCACCCCGTACGTGAAGCCCCGACGCTCGCGGAGCTCCGTGTTGAGGCGGCTCTGGAACGTGCCGCCGAGGATCGAGCAGGCGATGTGGAACGCCGCCCAGCGTGGGTCCGAGCGGTCGACGGCGGGTGCCGCGATGCGCACGTCGGCCTGGACGGCTCCCGGTCGGCTGATGAGGCGACGCCGTGGCGCTGCACCCGACGGCGCTTCGTGTCGGCCCTCGGTCCCGGCCGGGCCCCAGTCCCCGAACGCGGCCTCGGCGAGGGCGAGCGGGTCGAGGCCGGCGAAGTCTCCTGCGACGACGAGCGTCGACCCCGCCGGGGAGTAGCGGGTCGCCTGGAACGTGCGCACGTCCTCCGGCCCGAAGGCCTCGAGCGTGGCGGTCGACCCGCCGGCCGGACGACTCGCCCGCCAGGCGTCGTCGAAGACCGCACCGGGGACCAGCGCGGCGGCGAGCTGCGCCGAGTTGGCGAGGACCTGCTGGATCTCGGCCCTGCGGAGCCCGATGTGGCGCAGCACGTCGTCGTCGGCGAGCGCCGGGGTACGGATCGCATCGGCGAGGAGCGGGAACGCCTCGACGAGGCCCGTGACCGGGACGTCGATGCTCACGTGCGTGGCGAGCTGGCTCACGCCGGCGCCGATGACGGCACCGGTGCCTTCGAGCGTCTCCGAGTACGAGGGCCCGGGAAGGGCCAGAGTGCCTTCGTCGAGGGCACGGGCGGCGATGTTCGCGATGCCGTCGCGGCCGGACGGCTCCGCGGTGAGCGGCAGGTCGAGCGCCATGGCGACGCTCGTCACGTACTGCCCGGGCAGGTCGAACACCCACAGCTTCAGGCCGTTGGAGAGGGTGTGCTCCCGTGCGGCGGGGAAGGACCAGGCAGGCTGCCTGCCGAGCCGGGGACGAGGGGTCGGGCTCATGAGGCCTCCTGCCTGCGGTACACGAGCACGGCGCGGTTGGCCGGGTCCAGCCAGCGTCTCGTCGCGTCGTGCGCGTCCTGCCTCGTCACCGCGAGGACCGTACGGAGCCTCTGGTTCACCCACTCCGGTGAGCCGTGGAGAGTGGCGGCCTGTCCGAAGCGGTCGGCACGCTGGTCGAGGGCGGACAGCTCCGTGAGCCACTCACGGGAGAACTGGGCCTTCGCGCGCTCGTGCTCCTCGTCGGTGGGGCCCTCGTCGAGGAACTGCTGGCACGTCTCGAGGAGAGCCTCCTCGAGGGCCTCCGGGGTCACGCCCTCCCAGCACCGCGCCGACGCGACGCCGACGGAGTTCCCTCGGGCGAGGGACATCGTGAACGCGCCCGCGCCCTCCGCGAGCTCTGTACGGACGAGGGCCCGGTGGAGGCGCGACGTGATCCCGTCGCCCAGCACGGACGTGGCGAGACCGAGAGCCTCCAGGTCGGGGTCGCCCGCTTTCGGCAGCCGCCACACGAGGTGGACGGCGTCGCGCGGGACCACCGCGGTCACCTCGCGCCGCGGCACCCCTTGGTGCGGCGGCAGGGGATCGACCTGTGGCCGCTCCCGGCCGGGCAGGCGGGGGAGGTGCCCGAAGTACCGCTCCGCAAGCCTGAACCCCTGCGCGGGCGTGAGGTCTCCGGCCAGGGTGAGGACCGCACGACTCGCGCGGTAGTTGGCGGCGAAGAAGTCACGGACGTCGCGCAGCGACGCCGCGTCGAGGTCCTCCATCGACCCGATGGTGGGGTGGGAGTACGGGTGGCCCTCGGGAAAGTTGAGCTCGAGGATCCGGTGCCACACGTCGCCGTACGGCACGTTGTCGTACCGCTGCCGCTTCTCCTCCTTGACCACGTCACGCTGGTTGTCGAGGCTGGCCTGGTCGACCGTCTCGCGCAGCGTGCCGAGTCGGTCGGCCTCCAGCCACAGCATGAGCCGTACCGCCGATGTCGGCACGGCCTCGAAGTAGTTCGTCCGGTCGTACGACGTCGTGGCGTTCACCGACCCGCCCGCCGCCTGGGCGAGGCCGATGTGGTCGCCGGACCTCACGTGCTCCGACCCCTGGAACATGAGGTGCTCGAAGAGGTGCGCGAGCCCCGTGCGATCAGGTGCCTCGTCGGCCGAGCCCACGTCGTACCAGAGATTGACGGCGACCACCGGCACGTTGTGGTCGGGGTTCACGACGACGCGGAGCCCGTTGTCGAGGCGCTTCTCGGCCAGTGGGTAGGTGATCACTCGGGGATCCATGATCGGGCAACCTTAGCCGCGCCGGATCCGGCGGGCTTCGAGGTAGTAGCGCTTGTCGTCGGCCTCGCCCAGGGAGAACGTCTTCCGGGGCAGGGCACCGTCCGCGACGATGCTGGCGAAGAACGTCTCCTTGGGTACCGCGGGGAGGAAGAGGCTGAGGTTGGACGGTCGGCTGCCGATCTCGTCACAGGCCTCGGACCCGTGGATGTAGTCCACCTCGCAGCCTGCCGCGCCGAGCGCGTCGATCACCGCCTGGATCGTGCCTGCCGGGATGCTGGCTTCCGGGTCGACGAGGGAGTACGTCGCGTAGCCTGCCGCGTCGCCGTACCCGAACGTCTGGTCCGTCGCGCGCCCGACACGGCTCAGGACCTCCTCGACGGACTCTGCCGGTGAGACCGTGTACGAGGCGCAGTGGCGGCTCAGCTCGGCCTCGAAGTCCTCCCGCGAGGTGTCGAACAGGACGCGGTGGATCGGCTCGAACTCGAGGCCCGGGTCGAAGATGTTCTCGATCTCGACGAGGGCCCAGCGGGCGGGGTGCGTCTCGCGCTCCGCGGCGCTGAGCGTCGGCTTGAGGCCCTCCCAGCAGCTCTTGGCGGTGGCGAAGCTGTGGTTGCCGTCCCCCATGGCGAAGAGCAGGGGGTCGGCGGGGTCGAGGTCGCCGTGGAGGCGTGCGAGCGCGTCGGCGAAGCCCGGGACCGCGTCCTGGGGGACCGCCCAGCCGGTGACGTGGCCGCCGTGCTCCATGAGCTCGACGTCGTACGCGGGGGACAGGCTGGCGGTCCTCGCAGCGAGAGGCTCGATGACCGACCGGGAGGGGTCGGAGAGGAGCACGACGATGTGCGGCAGCTCGAGCGTGGCGTTCTCACGGATGCGCTTGCGGGGCGGGATCCGGTCGAGGATGGTTCCCTCGGTCGCACGGATGAGCGTGCGGGCCCCCGGCTCCCAGCTGTACGCCTCGAGGTCGAGAGCGACCATGACGCCCCAGCGCACGACGCCGGCGCTCGTCTCGCGTCGTACGAGCAGGAGCGTCGACTCGTACGTGTCGAACAGGCCCTGCGCGAGGTAGTCCCGCATCGCAGCGTTGATCGCGTCGATGCGGGCCTGCGGGTCCGGCTCGCCGAGGTGGACCTCCGGGTAGACGAGCCGCAGGGTGGACGGTGCGTCGCCGACGAGGGCCTCGACGCGTGCCCAGTAGTCGGGCTGCGCCGTGTACTGGTCGCACGCGACCACGGCCCAGCGCGAGAGGTCGACGCCGGCGCGGGGGAGGAGGATGTCGGCCAGTCGGACGCCGATCCGTGCGAGTGTCTCGTCGGGGCTCATGGGTCTCCTTCGCCGGGTGCAGGCACAGCCTAGGGGGACGCCGACGGGCTGGGGCACGGACCCGGTGGCCGTGGTCTGCGCCCCGTCAGGCGTGCCTGAGGTCCCGTCGGTTCCGCAGGACGGGCAGGGTCTCGCGCGCTGACTGGACGACCGCGAGGTCGAGATCGGTGACCAGCAGTCCCTCGTCGTCGCCGAGCCGTGCGACAACCTGTCCGAAGGGGTCCACGACCATGCTGTGGCCGACACCGGTGGGAGCCGTCGCTGTCCCGCCGCCGAGCGGCAGGGCCTGCCCGCAGGCCAGCACGTACGTCGTGCTGTCGAGCGCCCGGGCACGCACCAGGAGCTCCCACTGCTCCACCTTGCCGGGCCCGGACGCCCACGAGGCGCAGACGACGGACACCAGGGCCCCCGCGGCGGCGTTCTCGACGAACAGACCCGGGAACCTGACGTCGTAGCAGGTCGCGAGCCCGACAGTCGTACCGCCCACGTCCACCGTTCGCAGCGAGTCGCCCGGCGCGACCGTCTCGGACTCCCGGACGCCGAACGCGTCGAAGAGGTGCACCTTGTCGTAGTGGTCCACCGACTCAGGACTCACGACCAGCAGCGTGTTCAGCACGCGGTTGTCGGGTGCCGGCGTGAACATGCCGACGACGACCGTCAGGCCGAGGTCACGCGCGAGGACCTGTACGGACGTGGCGAACGGCCCGTCGAGCGGTTCGGCGATCGGGGCCAGGGGCGCGCCGAACCCGTACATGGCGGCTTCGGGGAACACGACGAGCTCAGCCCCCTCGGTGGCGGCCCGCCGCGCGACCGACGTGATCGTGGCGAGGTTCGCCGCCACGTCGTGGCCGCTGCTGATCTGGGCGAGCGCGACGCGCACGCGTTCCTACTCCTGGCCCTGTACGCCGGCCTCGAGCTCGGCGATGTCCTCGGCGCTCAGCCGGACGTTCCCGATCGCCATGTTCTCCTCCAGGTGCGAGAGGCGGGAGGTCCCGGGGATGAGAAGGATGTTGGCGCGGTGGGCGAGCAGCCACGCGAGGCCGATCTGCGCTGGGGTGGCGCCCAGGCGCGCGGCCACCGCCCGTACGGCAGGGTTGTCGGACACCTTCGGCATCCCGGGGAACGCGGAGCCGAGTGGGAAGTACGGGACGTAGGCGATCCCTTCGGCGTCGCACAGGTCGAGCACCTCGGCATCGCTCTGGTCGAGGAGGCTGAACGCGTTCTGGACGCAGACGATGCCGGCCGTCTCGATCGCCTGCCGGACCTGGCTCGCGGTCGCGGTGGAGATGCCGATGCCGGCGATCTTCCCTTCCTCCCGGAGGGCGACCATCTCGGCGAGCTGGTCCTCCAGCGGGACCGGGTCCTGGCCCGGTAGGGGGTGGTCCACGAGGCGGAGGTTCACGGCACCCAGGCGCTCGGTGCCCAACGTCTGGAGGTTGTCCTCCACGGCTGCGCGCAGCTGGTCCGGCCGCTGGCCGGGGAGCCAGCTCCCCGCCTCGTCCCGCAGAGCGCCGACCTTGGAGACGAGGACGAGGTTCTCCGGGTACGGATGGAGGGCCTCGCGGATCAGCTCGTTGGCGACGTCGGGCCCGTAGAACTGGGCCGTGTCGATGTGGTCCACGCCGAGCTCGACCGCGCGCCGCAGCACGGCGATGGCCTCGTCGTGGTCGCGTGGAGGCCCCATCACCCCGGTTCCCGGGAGCTGCATCGCGCCGAAACCGATCCGGTGCACGGTCAACGAGCCCAGCCTGTACGTGTCCATCGGTCTCTCCTACGTCGTACGGGGTGCCTGGCCGGCATGCTCAAGTGCCAGGGTCGAGCGGGGACAGCGCCGACTGGAGGGAGTCTGCCACCGAGGTCACAACGACCGCTCACGCACGATCCGAGCGAGGTCGATGCGTCCGATCGCCGCCTGTGCGGCCCAGAAGGACACCGAGCTCACCGGGCCAGGTGTCGAGCGTCACATCCCGCAGCGAGTGCACCGCGTGTCGCCGGCGCCGTGCGTCTTGCCGACGTGCGCGAGGCGCACCATCGGCTCTCCGGGAGGCAGCGAGACTCTCCGCGGCGGACGTGAGGTCCCAGGCTCTGCGAGCCCTCATGCCTCGACAGCAACGCCGTCATGGAGGCCGCAAGGCCGATCCTGCGCGGAGCTCGTGACGACGGTCCACTCGGCGCGAGCAGGGCTGCCGACGGAGGCTCGGCTCCCGGCAAACCCCGCTCCTCCTGCCGCCGTCGCGGGCAGATCGGCCTTATCGTGTGCGCCATGCGTCGTCAGTGCGGGTCGTGCGGGCATGGGTGATCTCCGAGCGAGCCACGAGGGGGAGCCGGCGGCGTCGTCGGACGGCCGGTCGCTCGAGGTCAGGGCACCCGCGCGACACGCCCTTGCTGTCGTGGACACGGGCCCACGCTGGTGGCGGCCCGGCCTCCAGCTGCCGGGGCTCGTCCTCTGGGCCGCTGCGATGCTGCTCGGGTTCTCGGTGCAGAACCCGAGGCCGCCGCTGGCCATGGATACCTCGATCCTCGTGGCGCTGATCCCGACCCGTACGCCTTTCCTCGTCTCGGCCTGCCGGGTCATCGAGTTCTGGGACGGGCCGCAGGCCACCCCGTACCTCATCGTCGTCGCGGGTGTTCTCGTCTTTCTGCGCGGACACCGCACCCTCGCCGTCATCGCGGTGGTGATGACCTCACTGTCGTGGCTCCCCGGCCACCTCGCGAAGTCCCTGTTCCCACGGGACCGTCCCGGGCCCGAGACCCAGCCGGTCTGGGAGGTGCTGGGCGCGAACTCGTTCCCCAGCGGTCACACCGGCCTTGTCATCGCCGCGACCATCACGGCGGTGTTCGTCATGACGGCTCTGGGTCACGGGCGAGGGCGGATCGTCGTGGCCGTGGTCGGCGGCATCTGGATGGTGATCGTCGGACTGTCGCGGCTCGAAGTGGCCGTCCACTTCCCCACGGACGTCCTCGGGGGTATAGGCCTCGACGGAGGCATGGCCCTCATGCTCTGGCCGATCGCCGCCGGCGTGAACGACGTCCTGCCGAGACGAGTGCGGGCGCTGGCGGACCGGCGAACCCCCTAGGCTGCTGGGAAAGTGAACGTCTCGGGCGGCCAGCCCTGTACGTGAGGAGTGTGTGACGTGGCCGACAGCCAGCATCTCTCGGGCGGCGACCCCGCCGGCTACCAGGCCTCGGAGGCCGAGCAGGGTTCGCACGCGGGACGGCTCAACAGCCTGCGCGCGGCGGTGCTCGGCGCGAACGATGGGATCGTGTCGACAGCCGGCATCGTCATCGGCGTCGCCGGCGCCACCCTCAACCCGTTCGCGATCCTCACCGCCGGAATCGCGGGGCTCAGCGCGGGAGCGTTGTCCATGGCGGTGGGGGAGTACGTGTCGGTGAGCGCCCAGCGCGACACTGAGCGCGCCCTCCTGGACAAGGAGCGTCGTGAGCTGGCGGAGATGCCGGACGAGGAGCTCGCGGAGCTCGCCGGCCTGTACGAGGCGAAGGGTCTGGACAGCGACCTCGCACTGCAGGTCGCCACGCAGCTCCACGCGCACGACGCCCTCGCCGCGCACGCCGAGACGGAGCTCGGTATCGACCCCGAGAACCTCACGAGCCCGTGGGCGGCCGCCCTCTCGTCCGCGATCTCCTTCACCGTCGGCTCCCTGCTCCCGCTCCTCGCGATCGTGCTGGCGCCGACGAGCCTGAAGATCCCCGTGACCGTCGTGGCCGTCGCCCTGGCCCTGATCCTCACCGGCTACCTGAGTGCCCGAGCGGGGGGCACCCCGTACCTCCGGTCGATCCTCCGTAACGTCGCCGGTGGCCTCCTCGCGATGGGCGTCACCTACTGGATCGGTCGGTTCGTCGGGCACACGCTGGGCTGAGCCGGCCCGGCCGGGCGAGGATCGGGCAGCGAGCTGGGGAATCCAGGGAGCGGAGGCGCGGTTGCCCCTGGCATGAGCGAGTCCCGCTGGCACGTGCTCGACTGGCGGCGGCGCGTGACGACCCTGTACCGGGCCGTACGCGACACCGGAGACCCACGAGCGGGCCACGCGCTGTGGGTGGCAGGGCGCGACCTGCTTCTGCGTCACCATCCGGCCTCGCCCGTGCCGTCGTCGGCGCGGGGGACATATGTCGGCGCCTCGATCGCGCCGTACGACGGTGACTACCGGTTCGTCGTCGAGGTGGACCGGCAGGTGGAGACGACGCGTCGAGACGTACCCACGGCGACAGACGGTGTCGTGCCGTTCGAGCGGGTCGGTCGGGTGACCCTGCCCGGGCTCGGGTCACTCGACGTGTGGTGGGCCGCCGTGTACGGGGGAGGCGTGTTCCTGCCGCTCAAGGACGCGACGAGCGGGACGACGTCGTACGGAGGAGGCCGGTACGTGCTCGACACCGTCAAGGGCGCCGACCTCGGCGGCGGCGCCGACTCCCTCGTCGTCGACCTCAACTTCGCGTACCAGCCGTCCTGCGCCTATGACGACGCTTGGGCGTGCCCTCTGCCCGGACCCGGCAACACGCTCCAGTCGCCCGTTCCGGTGGGCGAGCTGAGCGGCTGAGGCTCGCCACGTCATCGTGACGCTCGCCCTCGTCGAGAGCGACGAGGGCGATCGTCGGGTGCTGGCCGCCGGCTCACCTGCGGGCCTCCCAGCCGCAGCCGCCGAGACGGCTGCAGCCCGGCCGGCCTGCTCAGCCGACGGGCACCACCTCGTCGACCATCGAGGCCTTGATCGCGTCCCGGAGCTCGGCCGTGTCGGAGTCCTGGTGCCTCGTCACCGCGTGGACGACGGCGGCCTCGAGCAGCTCCTCCTCCTCGCCGGACATCGCGAGCGTGCAGCCGACCTCGTTCGGCATGGTCCTGCAGTCGACAGTCTTCCGTGCCATGTCCCCAACCCCTCTCCAGAAGCCGGGCTCGCCCTGCGCGGGTCCGGCGGTGCCAGTCCCGCCGGTGATCTCCAGGAGGATCCCGGCGTCCCGACCGGCCCTCCGCGCATCAGGTTAGGCTCGCCTTACCTCTAGTGCAATGGAGGTGGCGGAGGGGAGTGCATGCGGACGCACACGGCGACGAGGACCGCCTCGTAGGGGCGGCTGCAGCCTGAGGAGAGGCCAGCATCCACGGCACGACCGATTGCCTCGAAGACCTGCCTCGACCTGCGCCGGAGGGACGTGCGTGACCTCCTGCTGACGGTCCCAGGACCCGGCGATGCAGCTCGGTCGGAGGCTGGTCGCTGGACCCGAGACTCGGAGTCGAGAGGTGACGTCGGCGGGGCATCGGCTTCCTGGCTCGACGATGAACCCGAAAGGTGTGGCTATGACAGGCCCCGGAGCTCCCGCGGACCGCTCGAACCCGAAACATGTGGATATGGGGGCGTCGAAAGCCTTCGGCGACCGCCCGAACCCGAAAAGCGTTGCCACGAAGACCTGAAATGCCTTCCAGAGCAACATTTTTCGGGTTCGGGCCCCACGCGAGCCCATAGGGGGCGCTGATATCAACACTTTCCGCGTTCCAGGGGCAAAAGCTCCCCGCGCCCACCGGACAAGCCGTCACCGGACGCCGTCAGGGATGTACCAGGCCCCCAGGTGCTGAGCTGGCGGCTGCCGGTCGTGACGATCCCCGCCGAGGCAACCGCTGGGCATCACGTCGGTCGACCTGCTCGCTGTTCAGCGCTGGGCGTCCGTTCGCTGAGCCGCTCCATCGACGTGCAGGTCACTGGGTCCCAGAGGTGTCCCGATGACGTGCCATCCGATCGAATGTCGTCCGGAGGGGCCGGCAGCACCTGTTCCTGACCTGCATGTCGATCGACTGGCGCTCACCGCCCACCCGCGTCCGGTGCTGGCCGGCCATCTCCCGGTCTCAACGGGTCACGGCGAGTGCGTACCCGCGTTTGACGACCGTCTTCACCAGGTCGCGGCCGGCCACGTCACGGAGACGGCTCATGGCCGCGTCCACGGCGTGCGCGCCGCCCTGGCCGGACGGCATCACCGCCGAGAGCTGCTCCCTGGTCACCACGGATCCTCGAGCGGCCGCCAGCGCGCGCAGGATCGCGAGCCCTGAGGGCGTGAGCGGCAGGACGGCGCCGTCGAGGACCGCGGCGGTGGCCCGTACGGAGAGCGCCCCCGCCTGGGTCCGTACAAGGCCGGCTGGATCCGTGAAGTGCTTGACGACGTCGCGGACCAGCGCGCCGACACGCCACCTGTCGGGGTAGCGGCAGGAGAGCTCGGCTGCCTCGAGAGGACCGGCGGTGACAGGCCCCACGGCCTCGAGGAGGAGCCGTCCCGTGGACGCGAGCTCGGCGATCGGCTCCATCCTGCCCAGGCACTTGACGGACTCGACCCAGGCGCTCGCGCCCGGCGCCGACGTGAACAGCACCGCATCGCACTCACCGTTCGCGGCGGCCTCGATCCCCGCGTGGTGCGCCGACGCGTCGAGCGGAGGACCCCACGCGTACACCACGAGGCTCAGCACGCTGGCGCCGGCGAGCTCGAACGCCTCATCGAGCCCGTCGGAGCCGTTGCCGTGGTGCTGGACGGCGATGCGTCGTCCCGCGACGCCGTCGGCGAGCAGGAAGTCGCGCAGCTCGGCGGTGGTCTCCGACTCGGCCACCCAGTCGGTCTCGAGCCCGGCGGCCACGATCGCCGCGCGTGCCTTCGGTCCTCGGGCGACGAGCCGCACGCCGTGCAGCGTCTCCAGGAGGTCGTCGGCGAGGCCGGCGGCGTCCGCCGCCTCCACCCAGGCCCGGAAGCCGATGCCGGTCGTGACGACGACGACGTGCGGCGGGACGGCGATGAGCTCACGGGTCGCTGCGACGAGCCGTACGTCGTCCAGGTGCGGGATCGTCGACAGGGCCGGCGCCAGCCGGACGCTGGAGCCGCGGCGCTCGAGAGCCGCCGCCATCTCGCGCTTCCGCCGGTCGGCCGTGATGACGATCACGCAGCCGGCCAGCGACTCGGCGATCGGCACC
>DASSQF010000253.1:0-14006 GCA_035702685.1 Propionibacteriaceae bacterium | reverse complement strand
GACCAGGGTCCGTACCACCTCGTCCGCGTCGCCCCCACGCCTCCTGGCGCTGAGGCCACCGCCGGTCCGTTCGTGTGCGCACCGACCCGCCCCGGGTTCACCGTCGACCTCCTCGCCTGGCGCGAGACCGAGGGCGACGGGTCACTCCACCCGGAGTGACTCGCGGTCGGCGACCGCGGGACGTGCCCGGTGCTGCATGAGCCACGCGGCCATGGCGGCGGTGACCGTACCGACCAGGCCGATCCCCACGAGCATGAGGACGACCGCCACCACACGGCCTTCAAAGGTGACGGGGGTGAAGTCGCCGTATCCAACCGTGGCCACGGTCGACACCGCCCACCAGAGAGCGTCCCCGAGGTTCGTGATGTTGGCATGGTCTGAGGCCCGTTCCGCGTCGAGCACCGCCAGCGCTCCCATGAACACGGAGAACGTCGCGGCGCCCACCGCGTAGACGAGGGCGCGCCCGGCCAGCGATGCTCCGACCGAGCGGTCGAGGACACGGAACAGGGCGACGAGACGCAGCAGCCGCAGGGGCCGCAGGAGAGGCAGTGCGATGAGCGCGACGTCGTACCAGTGCCGCAGCGCATAGCCCCGCCGGTCATCGGCGAGGACGATGCGGATCGCGAAGTCCACGCCGAACGCCACCCACACCGTCCAGGAGACGGCGTCCAGGACCTCGAGCAGCCCGGGGTCCAGGGCGGGATGGATGACAGGTATCGCGTAGGCGACCAGGAAGGCCACCGCGAGAAGGATCAGGGGGACATCAGTGCGTCGATCCCAGCGCTCCACACGGGTCATGCTCGTGACCGTAGCGACGTGGCCCGACGAGCTGACAGTCGGTTGGGGATGACACATGGCAGCGGTCCGCCCACCCTTTGACAGCGACGCGAAACGGCGTCGAAGGGTGCTGAAACGCCATGAGCTCGAGGAAGCGCTGCAGTGTCCGAATGACCAGGTCGGGCAGGGGTTCGAGGGGAGTTGTGGTCGGTCTCGGCGGGGTGTCACTGAGGCCCAACGGCGCGAGGGGACTTGTGGTCGTTCTCGGCTCCGATCCGGGCTCCATTCCGACCAGAAGTCTCCTCGGAACGCGGACGACCCGCGCCACCCCGCTCAGAACGACACCAACTCTCCTCGACCGGTCGCGCCACCACGTCCCGCTCCCACTCGCCGACCTGCTTCCCAAGCCCCGTCCCTAGGATGACCGAGTGACGTCCACGCCTGTACAGCCCTCCGCTCGCAGGAAGAAGGCCAAGGCGTACTGGGTCCCTCGCGAGCACGGGGCGTGGTCGTGGCTCGTCAGTCCGGTCATCGCGGGAGCGACCCTCAGCCCCCACCTTCACCAGCTGCTCCTGCTCGGCGTCGCCCTTGGCGGCTACCTGCTCTTCAACGCCGCCTCGTGGTGGGCGAAGATGCCACCGAAGCGCCGCGTCGATGCCGTACCGCCAGCGCTCACCTACGCCGCCCTCACCGCCGCACTCGCCCTCGCGCTCCTTGTCACCGCCGGATGGGGAGTCCTCGGCTGGTTCGGCGTCCTGCTCGTACCGCTCGCCGTCGCGTTCGTTCTCACCCTCCGTCGCGCCGGCCGCTCGCTCGCCAGCGGCCTCGCCACTGCGGTCGCCTCGTCCGCGCTGCTGCTCGTCGCCGTCCAGCCCGACCTGCCCGCGCTCCTCGCCCACTCGCAGGCCAGCACGTGGTGGGCGTTCGCCATCATGTACGGCTCTACCGCCGGCACGCTCTTCGCCGTGAAGTCGATGATCCGCGAGAGCGGCTCGAACGCCTTCCTCGCCGCGTCGGTCGCCTGGCACCTCGCGTGGGTCGCCGTCGCCGCCGGGGGCACCGCGTACGGGCTCCCGCTCGCATGGACCGCGTACTTCCTGCTCACGACCGTACGAGCCGCCGCGCTCCCCCTCATCGCCCGCCGGCACCCCCTGCGCCCGGGCACCATCGGCATCGTCGAGCTCTGCCTCACCCTCGTGCTGCTCGCGCTCTACGTCTGGCCAGGCGTCTGAACCGAGGCGGCCGCAGCCGTCAGCTCACCGTGAACGTCACGCGGGTCTCATAGAAGACAGAGCCGTCCTTCATGGACAGGTCGTACACGCGGATCGTGTACGTGCCCGCGGGCCGGTTGCCGAGCGAGATGGAGTACGAGCCCTGTGTCGGGCAGCCGATCGTGGCCGACGTGTTGCCGGAGTCGACGACCGTCGTGCCCCGCAGCAGCTGCCACTGGAACGAGGCCTCGAAGACGCACGCCTGCCCGGTGACTGTCACGGGGGACGACACGGAGCTACCCGGCGTCGGGCTGTCGACCCAGATGGGGACGAGGTCCGTGAAGGACGTCGCCGGTCGCGAGTACGTACCCGCCGGCTTCGTCGCGAACACCGGCTGGCCGCTCGCAACCTCCACCCGCACGCCCACATTGAGCTGAGCTGCGGCCGTCGCCGTCCACACGAGGCTCTGCACGGCGACGCGCTGCTGGTCGGCGGTGAGCCCGCTGACACCCGCTTGGCTGAGCACGATGCCGAGCGTCGTATCCGTCGTCGTCACGGTCGCCGTCGTCCCGGCGACCCAGGGCTTCTGCAGCCCGTACACGCCACTCGCGCTCCCCGCGCCCCCCGCGAGCAGGGCCGACACCGCAGCCTGGACGCGTGCGGTCCGGTCACCCGGATCGGGGACGCTCGCGAACGTACGGGTCAGCAGCCACGGCGAGGTGCTCGTCCCGGTGACGACGTAGTAGACGGGCATCGCCCAGGAGGCGGCCGCCACGGTCGGAGTCTGCGGCGCTGCCGCCGACGAGGGGACCACGCCGGTCTTCGTACCCGCGTTGTCCTTCTGCGCCGGTGCCGCCGCGCCGGAGGTCGCCGCCGTACGGGTCCCGTTGTTGCCCAGCAGGTAGCCGACGCCGAGGGCCGCGACGAGGACGAACATCGCCGCGACGCCGGCGAGCCAGTAGCCGGACCGACGACGGGCCGGGGCCTCCGCGTCGAGGATCGCGCCCAAGCGGTGGCTCGGGGTGATCTGGTCCGCCTTCTCGTGGAGGGACATGCGCACGCCCTCCTCGAAGGCGCGCAGCCCGCCGAGATCCTCCATGTCGCTCATGCCGACACCTCCATCCGCTCGCGAAGCGCCCGCAGCCCGCGGTAGGCGTGGGTCTTCACCGAACCGGGAGAGATGTCGAGGGCCTCGGCGATCTGAGCCTCTGACAGGTCCGAGTAGTAGCGCAGCACGATGACCTCGCGCTGTCGCTCGGGCAGGGTCCTGAGCGCGGACATGAGCTGGTCCCCGTCGAGTCGCAGGAGGGCGGCCTCGTCGGAGCTCGGGGAGGTGAGCCGGCCTGCGGCGTCAGCCCTGCCGGCCTCCGCCTGGATCTCCCGCCGCACCACCACGAGGTGTCGCAGCACCGAACGGGCGCCGTTCACCGCGCACCGCCTCAGATACCCCACAGCCGCCTCCTCGTCCCGCAGTCTGTCCCAGTTGCGATACGTGGCGATGTACGCGTCCTGCGCGACGTCCTCAGCAGCCGCCTGGTCGTGCAGCAGCAGCCAGCAGAGGCGTACGACACCGGCCCAGTGCGACTCGTACAGCTGGCTGATGCCCTCTGTCGCCGTCTCTCGAGTTGACACCGTCACACTCCCTGGACGCTTGCCGACGACCTCTCGTTGACAACTGTGCCCCTGATCAGGCCGATTGGGGCGCAGATGAAGGTTCGGGCGCGGCGATTCGAGGTCGGGCGTCCCACCGCCTCGCCTCACTGTCACCCCCGGCGACGCGGCTCAGGGGGTCCAGCCCGACCCGCTCACGTGGCCCAGCGGCGGCGCTCCCTCGTGAGGTTGTCGCGGGCGCGCTCAGCCCAGAGTGCGGCGCCTGCCGGCGTGCGGTAGAGCGGGTCGAGGGCGAGCAGCGAGTCGAGCACGGCGGTACGGCCGAGGCGCCACGACGCCTCGTCGACGTGGTCGTAGTCGAGCCGTACGTCCCGCACGTACACGTCGTAGCGGCCCGGGATCGAGCCGAGGATGGACAGGTCGGCGTCGCACAGTGCCGCTCCCGCGTCGTCCCCGGGGTCGGGGTCGTGGGTGGCGGTGAGGAGGACGAGCCGTACGACCTCGGAGACCGTACTGGAGGGCAGCTCGACGAGCATCCGTCGCGCCAGCTCGGCCGACTGCTCCTCGTCCTGGCCGGCCACGCCCGCGTACACCGCGTCGTGGAACCAGGCGGCGAGCCGTACGTGCCGTGACTCCGCCGCCTCTCCGCCGATCTGGTCCAGCGCCTCGAGAGTCACGAGGAGGTGGCGGACGTCGTGGTAGTGGCGGTGCGGCTCGGACCAGCGCGTCAACAGCTCGACGTACAGCTCGTGGTGCAGTCCGAGCCGGCTGAAGTGGGCCGGGAGCTGCTGGCGGGCGACAGCGCGCCGCGGGGTCCTGTCGGGGGTACGGACGCGCATCCCGCTCGACACGAGGCGCCGTACGAGCTCGTCCGCCCCCACGGGGACGGCGCCCGCCGAGACAGCCGCCTCGTACAGGCGCTGCGGGAGGTCGTAGTGGTCGTGGTCGAACGCGCGCGGGTTGAGGCCGATGGCGGCCGCGAGCTCGTGGAGCTCGGTGAGGTCGGAGTCGGAGACCAGGTGCGAGAACAGAGTCCCGTGCGCCGGCCAGCGCGGGGGGTCGACGAGGATCATGGCCAGTACCTCCCGCTCACGTCACAGGTCCTCTCGCCGACGGGTCGAGGTGCGCTCGCGACCGGCGCGGGCTCACTCCCCGAGCGCACAGGTCCTCTCCCCACGCGGCGCATGCGCGTCAGCGGCGACGGGCCGTGCCGAAGATGCCCCGGACGATCTCGCGGCCCGCCGAGCGGACGAACTGCTTGAAGACGCTCGACTCGGCCACCTCCTCGATCACCGACTTCTGGCGCGGCTGCCGGCGTGCCTGGGCGGGCGCCCGCTCCGGCTCCGGCTGAGCCTGAGCCTGAGCAGGGGCCTGTGCCTCCGCTTCCTGCTGCGCGGCCTGGGCGCCCTGCTCGACCTTGCGCGCCAGCATCTCCTGCGCCGAGTCCCGGTCGACCGCCTGCCCGTACTTCGCCATGAGCGACGACGCGGCGATCCCCGGGGCCAGCACCTCCGGCGGAGTCATCGCCATGAGCGACTGCGGCGCGAACATCCTCGTCCATGCCACGGGGGTCGGCGCGCCGTTGGGGTCCATCACAGTGACGATCGCCTCGCCGATGCCGAGGTTCTGCAGCACCTGGGCGAGGTCGTACGAGCTGGTCGGGTACGTGTTCACCGTCTGCTTGAGCGCCTGGGCGTCGTTCGGCGTGTGCGCACGCAGCGCGTGCTGGACGCGCGAGCCCAGCTGGGCGAGCACGTCGTCGGGCACGTCGGTCGGCGACTGCGTGATGAAGAACACGCCGACGCCCTTCGAGCGGATGAGTCGTACGGTCTGGGCGATCGCCTGGAGGAACGCCTTGGACGCGTCCGCGAACAGCAGGTGCGCCTCGTCGAAGAAGAACACGAGCTTCGGCTTGTCGAGGTCGCCGACCTCGGGCAGGTCGTGGAACAGGTCCGCGAGCAGCCACATGAGGAACGTCGAGAAGACCGCGGGCCGGTCGACGAGGTTCGGCAGCTCGAGCAGGGAGATGACGCCACGGCCGTCGGTGGTGGTCCGGATGAAGTCCGAGGTCTGGAACTCGGGCTCGCCGAAGAAGAGGTCGGCACCCTGGTCGGAGAAGCCGATGAGCTCGCGGAGCAGGACGCCCACCGTCGCCGAGGACAGCCCGCCGAGGTCCTTGAGGTCGGCCTTGCCCTCGTCGGAGGTGAGGTACGTGAGCACGGCGCGCAGGTCGGCGATGTCGAGCAGCGGCAGGCCGCGCTGGTCGGCGTAGTGGAAGACGAGTCCCAGCGACGACTCCTGCACCTCGGACAGTCCGAGCACCTTGCTCAGCAGGGTCGGTCCGAACGCGGTCATCGTGCAGCGCACCGGGACGCCCTGGCCCTGGCCGCCCAGCGCGAAGAACTCCACGGGAGACGCGGCCGGCTTCCAGTCCTGACCCAGCGAGGTCGTACGCGCGGTGAGCTTGTCGCTCGGCTGGCCGGGAGACGCGAGCCCGGACAGGTCCCCCTTGATGTCGGCGGCGAACACCGGGACGCCGGCTGCCGAGATCTGCTCGGCCAGCATCTGGAGCGTCTTCGTCTTGCCCGTACCGGTCGCACCGGCGACCAGCCCGTGACGGTTGAGCATGCCCAGGGGGATCCGGATCCGCGCGTCCTTCACGGGCGCGCCGTCGACGACGAGGTCGCCCAGGTCGAGCGTCGCGCCGTCGAACGTGTAGCCCTTGGTGATCGTCTGGACGATGTCGTCACTCATGACGCACAGACTGGCACAGCACGTACGGTTCGGCACGGGCTCGTGCACACCGTCTTGCTGCCCTCGGTGCCCGCACGCGCCACCTCGTTGCGCCGCCACAGTCCGACGGCCCCGGTAGCCTTCGAGACGACCACGACGCCCCCGGAGAACGGACGACCATGTTCAGCACGCGCCTCACCATCGACCCCCGGTTCGCCATCGGCGACATCTCCCGCCGGCTCTTCGGGTCGTTCGTCGAGCACCTGGGCCGCTGTGTGTACGACGGGCTGTACGAGCCGACCCACGAGCTCGCCGACGAGAACGGCTTCCGCCGAGACGTCATCGACCTCGTCCGCGAGCTCGGCGTGACCACGATCCGCTACCCCGGCGGCAACTTCGTCTCCGGCTTCCGCTGGGAGGACAGCGTCGGCCCGCGCGACCAGCGTCCGCACCGGCTCGAGACCGCGTGGCACTCCACGGAGACCAACCAGGTCGGCCTGCACGAGTTCGCCGCCTGGGCGGAGGCCGTCGGCGCGGAGGTGATGCTGGCTGTGAACCTCGGCACGCGCGGTGTCGCGGAAGCGATGGACCTCATGGAGTACGCGAACATCCCGGGCGGCACGACGCTGAGCGAGCAGCGTGTGACGAACGGGCGAGAGGAGCCGTTCGGCATCCGCATGTGGTGCCTCGGCAACGAGATGGACGGCCCGTGGCAGCTCGGCTCGCTCACGCCGGAGGCGTACGGGATCAAGGCGTCCCAGACCGCACGGGCGCTGCGCCAGATCGACCCCGACGTCGAGCTCGTCGCCTGCGGCTCGTCGAACTCCGACATGCCGACGTTCGGCGAGTGGGAGAGGGTCGTCCTCGGCCACACGTACGACGACGTCGACTTCGTGTCGTGCCACGCGTACTACCAGGAGCGCAACGGGGACACGGCCGGCTTCCTGGCGTCCGCGGTGAACATGGACCGCTTCATCGAGAGCGTCGTGGCGACCGCGGCCCACGTGGCCGCGGTGCGCGGCAGCAGCAAGACGATGGCTGTCTCGTTCGACGAGTGGAACGTCTGGTACCAGGACCGGTTCGAGAACGTCGACAAGATCAGCGGGCTCGACAACTGGCCGGTCGCGCCGCGCCTCCTCGAGGACCAGTACTCCGTGCTCGACGCGGTCGTCGTCGGCAACCTGCTCATCTCGTTGCTCAAGCACGCCGACCGGGTGAAGGCCGCGTCGCTCGCCCAGCTCGTCAACGTCATCGCGCCGATCATGACCGAGCCGGGCGGCCCGGCCTGGCGGCAGACGATCTTCTTCCCGTTCGCGACGACGTCGCACCTCGCCCAGGGCCGTGCTCTCGACGTCCGGCTCGAGTCGCCGACGTACGGGACGAGCCAGTACGGCCAGGTCCCGCTCGTCGACGCCGTCGCCACGCACGACCCGTCCGGGGGAATCACGTCCCTCTTCCTCGTGAACCGCTCCCTGGACGACGAGGCGGAGGTCGTCGTCGACGTGTCGGCGCTCGGCGCTGTCACCGTGGCGTCCGCGCAGTCGCTGTACGACAAGGATCTTCACGCGGCGAACACGCTCCAGGACCAGGAGCGCGTGTCCCTGCGGCCGACGCCCACGTGCGAGCTGTCCGGGGGCCGGCTCCGCCTCGTGCTGCCGACCGTGTCGTGGACGGCGGTCGAGCTGGACACGGTCGCCCTCTGAGGTCCCCGGGTAGGCTGACGGCCGTGATCTTCAAGCGCGTGGGCGAGTCGAGGCCCTACCCCGACCATGGCTACGTGCAGAAGCAGTGGGCCGCTGTGGCGCCTCAGCAGGTGCGTCTGGACCAGCTCGTGACGACGAAACGGATGCTCGACCTGGAGCTCCTGCTCGAGGAGGACTCGACGTTCTACGGCGACCTCTTCGCGCACGTCGTGAAGTGGCGCGGCGAGCTGTACCTCGAGGACGGATTGCACCGAGCCCTGCGCGCGGCACTCCAACAGCGGCAGACTGTCCACGCTAGGGTGCTCGAACTGAAGTGAACGGTGGTGCAGGTGTCCGTACGTGAGGTGATCCGTCTGCTGCGGACCCCGGTCACGCTCATCGTGCTCCTCGTGGTCCTCGGGTACGGCGCCTGGTGGGGCTACAAGGCGGTCCTCACCGTGCCGGTCAGCACCGCCAACGCCTGCGTCTCGCAGCCCGTCACCCAGCTCACGCCGGACAAGGTGACCGTACGGGTGCTCAACGGCGGCGACCTCAAGGGGTACGCCACCGAGGTGGCCAAGGCGCTCAAGGCGCGGGGCTACAACATCTCCGTCGTGAGCAACACGAACGAGACGATCACGACGCCCGTGATCGTCGGCGGTGCCGTCGATCTTCCTGCCGTCAAGCTCGTCGCGAGCAACTTCCCCGAGGCGACGGTACGTGCCGACAACCGCATCGACGGCACGGTCGACGTGCTCGTCGGCGAGAAGACCGACAAGACGATGCCGGCCACCGGGTTCGCCACCGCCGTGCCCGTCCCGAACGGCAACGCGTGCCTCCCGAAGTCGGCCGTCTCCTCCGCCACCCCGAGCGGCACGCCGAGCGCGAAGCACTCATAGGACCCGCGCAGGGGCGCTAGGCAGACGACAGCGGATCCGTACCTCGCGCGCCGTACCCCCGGGGACGTCGGGCGACGACAGCGCGAGCCGGGTCCGTACCCCTCTCAGTCCGTACGCCAGCCCGCCAGCCGCCCCGATCGGTCCACGGCCCTGAGCCGGTCCTCGACCTTGGCGCGGACGTTCGAGGGCGTCACGACGAGCAGCTCGTCGCCGGACCTCAGGATGTCGCGGCCGTGGGGCGTGAACGTACGGTCGCCGCGGATCACCAGGCTCACCTGGCTGTTGGGCGGCAGCCGGAGCTCGCTCACCGAGACCCCGTGGAGCCGGGAGTCCTCCGTGATGCGCACCTGCAGCAGGTCCGCCTCGACCTCGTCGAGCGGCGCCACCTCGATGTCGACCTCGCGAGTGTCGGTGGACAGGCCGAGCTTCTTCGCCACCCAGAGCAGTGAGGGGGCGTTGAGGAGGGTGAGCGCGATGACGCTGACGAAGACCAGGTCGAACACCTGGTCGGCGCCGGGCATGCCGGCGGCCATGGGGATCGTGGCGAGGATGATGGGCACCGCGCCGCGCAGTCCCGCCCACGACACGAAGACCTGCTCCCGCAGCGGGATGCGGAACGGCGACAGGCAGGCCAGGACGCTGAGCGGCCTGGCGACGATGGTGAGGAACAGGCTGGCGACGACCGCGAGCAGCACGACCCGGAACGTGATCCGCGCGGGAGTGGCCAGGAGGCCGAGCATGACGAACAGGCCGATCTGCGACACCCAGCCGATGCCCTCCGCGAAGGAGCGGGTGGCATGGCGGTGGGGCAGCTTGCCGTTCGACATGACGACCGAGCAGACGTAGACGGCGGCGAAGCCCGAGACGTGCGTGAGGACGCCGACCCCGTACGAGATGACGGCCCAGCCCAGCGCCGCGAGCGGGTACAGGCCGGAGCTCGGCAGCGCCAGGTTGCGCAGCAGCCGCACGCCCACCCACCCGACGACGACGCCGAGCAGGACGCCGCCGACGAGCTCGGCCGCGATGAGGAGCGCGGTGAGAGGGGCGTCGGCGTACGTCGTGTGGCCGAGCGCCAGCTCGGTCGCGGCGATGACGAGGAGCACGGTCGGGGCGTCGTTGAGTCCCGACTCGCCTTCGAGAGTCGCGCGGAGCCGTGAGGGCAGCGGCGCCTTGCGGAGGATCGAGAAGACGGCGGCCGAGTCGGTGGGGGCCATGATCGCGGCGACGACCACAGCGACGGCGAGCGGTGCCTTGAGCAGGACGAGGAACACGGTCATGAGCACGACCGTGACGCCCACCCCGAGCGTGGCGAGCAGGACGGACGGCCAGATGGCCGGCTTGATGTCGCGCCACTTCGTGGCCAGGCCGCCGTCGGCGAGGATGAGGACGAGGGCGGCGAAGCCGAGGTCGTGGGCGAGCGACGGGTTGCTGAAGCTGGTACCGCCGGAGGGCAGCCCCAGCAGTACCCCCAGCCCGAGGAAGAGGAGCAGGGCGGGCAGCCCGAGCCGGTCGCCGATCTTGGCGACGATCACCCCGGCCACCATGACGACGGCCCCCACAAGGAGGAGGACGTCGATGCTCATCCTCACCTCCCGGCTCTGTGTTCCCGTCAACCTACCAACGGATCCGACTCCTCCCCGGGCCTTCCCATCGATGCCGCCAGGGCTGGCGCGGGGGGTGGTGGGTGCGGTACGGGCGGTCTCGGGAGGGTCGTGCGGTCGGGAGCCTGGCGACGATCGGACTCGGCTCCTCAGCGGACCGGCGCAGCCTCCCAGGTCGCGGCGAGCTCGGCCTTCTCCGCGTCCGAGGCGAAGCTCGCCGCGATGCTGTTGAGGGCGAGGGTGCGGACCTCGTCGTCGCTCAGGCCCAGGGCGATCCGTACGGCGCGCACGTTGTCGTCGAGGTAGCCGCCGAAGTACGCCGGGTCGTCCGAGTTCACCGTCACCTTGACGCCCGCCCGCAGGAGCTCGGCGAGGGGATGGGCCGTGAGCTCGGGGACGCCCTTGAGGCGCAGGTTCGACAATGGGCACACGGTGAGCGGGACCTCCTCGGCGACGAGGCGTGCGACGAGGGTGGCATCGTCCACCGCCCGCACCCCGTGGTCGACACGCTCGACACGGAGAGTGTCGAGCACGTCGCGTACATAGCTCGCGTCACCCTCCTCGCCCGCGTGGGCGACCGTACGGAAGCCGTCAGCCCTGGCTCGGTCGAAGACCTCCCGGAACCTGCTCGCGGGGTTCCCGACCTCGGTCGAGCACAGCCCGATGCCGAGGAGCGGGACGCCGCTCGCGACCGCCTGCTCGTACGCCTCCATCGCCGACTCGGCGGACAGGTGGCGCAGCATCGTCACGATGAGCCCCGACGAGATGCCGTACCGGTCGTACGAGTGCGACAGCGCTTCCGAGACCCCCTCCAGCGCTTCACGGGAGGAGACGCCGCGCCCGGTGTGGGCCTGGAGGTCGAAGAACACTTCGGCCCGACGGACACCGGCCCGGGCGGCCCGGGCCAGGTACGCGTCGGTGAGGTCCGCGAAGTCGGACGCGTGCTGGAGCACGGCCATGTTCTCGTAGTAGAGGTCGAGGAAGTCCTGGAGGTCCGCGAAGTCGTACCGGGCGCGCAGCTCCTCGACGTTCCCGTACGGGAGCGCCACCCCGTTGCGCTCAGCCAGCGCGAAGATGAGCTCCGGCTCGAGGGTGCCCTCGAGGTGTACGTGCAGCTCGGCCCACGCGGACATCGTCGCCTCCGGTTCTCGATGGTGCGCGTCATGCTACGGCGTGCCTCGGCGGCGTGGACCAGCGCGGGTGGTGGGAACCGAGTGGCTGCGGTCGACGCGCCGCCGAGGGAGTGCCGTCAGTCGGGCAGCGGAACGACCAGCAGCCTCTCGAGCGCCACGTGCAGGTCGTCGGCCATGTCGACCTGGTCGGGCGCGAGCAGCCACTGGACCTGCAGCCCGTCCATGAGCGCCACGAGGTCCCGCGCCTCACGGTCGACGTCGAGCCCCGGCACGAGGAGGCCGGCGTCCTGGGCGCGGGTCAGGATGGCCGCCATCGAGGCGCGTGCCGCCGCGTACCGCCGGATGAAGTAGTCGTGCGCGGGGTGCGAGGGGTCCCCCGCCTCGGCGGAGAGCACGGCGAAGAGGCTCACGAGGTTCGGCACGCGCGCGTTGTGCCGCGCCAGCGCGACGATCGTCCCGAGGTCTTCCAGCGGGTCCCCGGTCGGGGCGAGCCGCTCGAGGTCCTCGACGTCGCGTTTCCGGAGGATCGCCTTGAGCAGGGCCTCCTTCGACGGGAAGTGATGGAGCAGGCCCGTGCGGGAGATGCCCACGTGCGTGGCGATGTCGAGGATGGTCGCATTGCGGTAGCCGATCCGGCTGAACAGCTCGATCGCGCCCGCCATGATCTCGTCACGGCGTGCGAGACCCCGCGCGTACGCACCTCGCTCGCCCGCCATCACGCCTCCTCGTCGCCGCAAGGCTACCGCTGAAACCCGACAGGAATGTACAAATTGGTGATAGCGTGGCGGGACGCCGCGCCCAGGGTCGCAGGGTCGGCAACGGAAGGATCACCATGGCCACCGACGTCACGCTGACGCCCCGCCGCGTCGCGGCCGCCCGGAACGGCGACCTCCTCGTGTTCGGCATGAGCGGGTTCGCGATGGCCTCGTGGATGTCCCGGATCCCCGACATCAAGCAGATGCTCCACCTCACCCCGGGCAGCCTGAGCCTCCTGCTGCTCGCCGTCTCCGCCGGATCGCTCATCGGGCTCCCCCTGGCCGGCAGGCTCGCCCATCGGTACGGGGCGGTGACGGTCGTACGGCTGGGCATGGCCTCGGCGATGATCGGCGAGCTCGTCGCGGCGATAGCGGTCCAGCTCGGGGCGTCGCCGTGGTGGGTGGTCCCGGGACTGCTCTTCGTCGGCCTCGGCAACGGCACGTGGGACGTCGCGCAGAACCTCGAAGGGACCCGCATCGAGACGGCCCTCGGCCGGGCGATCATGCCGTGGTTCCACGCCGCGTTCAGCGGCGGCACGGTCGTGGCGGCGGTGATCGGCGCCGGCCTCACCGCGCTGAAGGTCCCGGTCCTGCTGCACATCGGCGTCGCCGTCGCGATCTCCGCCGTTGTCGTCCTGTGGGGCACGGCGCAGTTCCTTCCCACGCACGGTGAGGAGACCGCGCACGAGGACGGCACCCAGCCTGCCGCGGGCTCGGCCTGGCTCGAGCCGCGCACCCTCCTCGTCGGCGTCATCGTGCTCGCCGCCGCGTTCGCCGAGGGCACGGCGAACGACTGGATGGCGGTCGCGTTCGTCGACGGCCACCACCTCTCGAACGCGATGGGCGTCGTCGCGTTCGCGTCCTTCCTCGTCTTCATGACCGCGGGCCGCATCCTCGGCACGCGGCTGCTCGACCTGTACGGGCGGGTGGTCGTCCTGCGGATCCTCTTCGGCATGGCCATCGTCGGCTGCGCGATGGTCGTGTTCGGGCCCACCTGGCTGGCGTTCGTCGGCACGGCGATCTGGGGCATCGGCGCGAGCCTCGGCTTCCCGGTCGGCATGTCCGCCGCGGCCGACGACCCGGCTCGGGCGCCGATGCGCCTCAGCGTCGTCGCGACGATCGGCTACACCGCCTTCCTGGCCGGTCCGCCGTTCCTCGGCTTCCTCGGCGACCACTTCGGCGTCCTGCGGGCACTGGTGGTCGTCGGCGCGGTGTCGCTCGTCGCGATCCTCATCGTGCCGGTGACGAAGCCGCACCGGCCGCAGCCCTAGTCGCACGGGGCCCTGAGCTCGGCCCCGACCCCGCCGTACCGCTCACAGGCGCCGGTCGTACGATCGCGCTGTGGTCGGTACGGCGACGAAGCCTCGTCACTCACGCTGGTGGACGGTGCTGGTCAGACGCTCCATCCCCCTGGACATCGTGCAGGGCGTCCTCGTCGGCTGGGCCGTCATGATCCTCGTCATCGGGGTCCTCATCACGACGCGCGGGCAGTCGATGATGACCACCGTCAACGGGTGGCGTTCGACCCAGTCGTGCGGCGTCCCCAGCGACTGGGTGACTCAGGCCGCCTGCGCCCAGACGCTCCCGGCGATCAACTCCCCCAG